>NZ_JBFIGO010000001.1:0-98823 GCF_041602295.1 Spongiibacter sp.
CCTGATTACCCCCCTATTGAGGTAGATCTACGCGAACAAGATTTCGCCATCGAAGGCCTCAGTGTTGGCGTATTACGGCGCGGGAGTTAAAGAAATGGCACTTATTGAGCAAAGCTCTCTGTTCGACAGCCCTGACGAATCATTGACCAAACCCACGGCGTCGGGCTGCATCACCGAAATCTGCCTCAGCAGCCAAGCGCATCTGTCACGCACCTTGCTGGCAGCAATGCTCATGCAACTCAGCAACCACTCGGATCAGCGCTGGCTATGCTGGGTAGCTGACCGACCACTGAAACCCCTGCTCGATGCCAACAGCCAATATCGCGGTCAACGCATTTTGCAGGTTGTCGCCAATGGCGGCAGCCTGTGCAGGATCGCTGCCAGAGCACTGGAGAGAGGGAAAAGTCATACTGTCGCTATCTTGCTGAACCAGGCGCTCAGCCCCGCAGAACAGCAACTGCTGGAAGATGCCGCCCAAGCCGGTAATGCCGAGTGCTTGCTGATTCGCCTACAGGACTGAAAGCCGCCCCACGATGGCAGAGCGGAGAAGAGATTAATGTACCGTTCTGGACTGGGGCACTAGCTCGCTGAGCTCGTCCTCATCATCGACAAGCTCTTCGCTGACCACTTGAGCCGCTTCCAGGCCGGCCTGTACCATCGCCCTAGCGATTTCCAAACAGGAGCCGGAAATCTGCTCGCGCGCCTTGCCTGAGAAGCGGATCATCACCAAAGGCTGCTCATCGCCCTCAGAGCGCTGCAGCACGATATCACCATTTGCCAATTCAACCAGTTCTAAATAAGACAGCACAGAGTTTCCCTTGTTTACATCGCCAAACATCGACGTTTACGCAAGTGTACCAAACCCCGCTGTCACTAAGCCAATATGCTCAGTATTCCTGCAAGGTGCTGCGATGACGAGTCACCGTCTCATTGAGGAACTGCCGGCAATCTTCAGCGCGCTGCCAATCGTCGTCTGCGTCGGCTGAGACACTGCTTATCAGAGCGGGATTGTACTCTCGCGCCGCGGCCGGCGGCTTAATAAAGGTGTAATCCATCAGCCATTGCAGGTGGCGATCGTGAATTTCGCGATCGGCCAGTTCGGCAATTTCAGGCGGGTGCTCAACCTTAGCCAAGCCCCCCGCACTGAGTCGCCCGGAGGAAAGCGGTTGACTAAAGCGCGGCTGCTGAAACAACAGATCGGCCAGATGGGCCTCATACGCCAGACGCAGTTGCCACAGCGCTGACTCGACATTTGCCCGTCGAAAATGCCCGCCCCACTGCTGTTCATCACCGTCACGCGCCTGCTGCAGGTATTGATCGGCAAAGTACAGGTGCAAATTACACTGGCCGCGATAGCTCTCAGACATAGCCCAGCCCCTTAAGACTTCTTCGCTGTGGCTTTTTTAACAGCCTTCTTTGCCTTGACCCTAGCCACCCATTTGCCACCTTCGTAGAACGCCGACCAGCCACTAGGCTTGCCTTCGACCTCGGACTGCACGTACTGCTCCTTGGTTTTTCGACTGTAGCGGATCACCGTATCCCGACCTTCGTCATCCTCAGCCGGCGCGGAAAACAGAAAGCCATACTTGGGATCGACTTCCTGCTGGTGAGGCAGTATTTCTTTGACTTTAGGTGCCCGAGTTTCGCGATTCTTGGGAAAACCACTGGCGGCCAAAAAGAGCCCGGAAGCGCCATCACGCAGCACATAATGGTCGTCAACCTTATCGCAGCGCAGCTCTGGCATCGGCACCGGATCCATTTTTGGCGGCGCCGCCTCGCCACTGCGCAGCAGTTTCCGGGTATTTTTACAACTCTCACTGGTGCAGCCAAAGTACTTGCCGAAACGACCGGTCTTCAGTTGCATATCGGCACCGCACTTGTCGCATTCGATCAACGGACCATCGTAGCCCTTAACCTTGAAAGCGCCCTGCTCGATCTCATATCCACTGCAGTCCGGATTGTTACCGCAAATATGCAGTTTGCGACTTTCGTCGATCAGGTAACTTTCCATCGCGGTATTGCACAGTTTGCAGCGGTGCATGCTGCGCAACACCCTTGACTCCGCCTCGTCGTCCTCGGCGTCAATACTGATGAACTCTTCGCCGGGCACGAGGTTAATGGTCTGCTTGCAGCGTTCCTTGGGAGGGAGTGCATACCCCGAACACCCCAAAAAGACCCCGGTACTCGCCGTTCGAATTTGCATATTCCGGCCGCATTTCGGACAGGGAATATCGGTTTCCGTGGGCTGATTATTGCGCATACCGCCGTCTGCGGCCTCGGCTTTTTCCAGCGTGGCGCGGAAGTTGGCGTAAAAGTCATCGAGTAGCGATGTCCAGTTTTTATCGCCAGACGCCACGCTGTCCAGCGACTCTTCCATGCGCGCGGTAAAGCTGTAGTCCAACAAATTACTAAAACTTTCCACCAGTCGGTCAGTGACAATGTCACCCATTTTTTCAGCGTAAAAGCGCCGGTTTTCAACCTTCACATAACCGCGGTCTTGAATGGTCGAAATAATGGAAGCATAGGTAGAGGGCCTGCCAATACCGCGTTTTTCCAATTCTTTTACCAGGGCCGCCTCGCTGTAGCGTGGCGCCGGCTTAGTGAAGTGCTGACTGGGATCAACTTTGACCAGTGTTAACTCATCACCCACTTTGACATCGGGTAATTCCTGATCCTCTTCTTTCTTACTGCTCGCTGGCGGCTGGATCTTCATAAAGCCATCGAAGCGCACGACACGGCCGCGGGTACGCAGTTCAAACTCTCCGGCCTTAACGGTAATCGAGGTGCTGGTGAATTCGGCTGGCGCCATTTGACAGGCGACAAACTGCCGCCAAATCAGCGTATACAGCCTTTCGGCATCGCGCTCCATACCCGACAATTGCGTCGGCTCAACATTGACATCCGAGGGGCGAATCGCCTCGTGGGCCTCCTGGGCACCATCTTTGCTCGAATAGCGCAGCGGTGTATCGGGAAGATACTTGGCGGCAAACCGCTCGCCAATATAGCTCCGACAGGCCTCAACGGCATCGTTGCTCAGATTGGTCGAGTCTGTACGCATATAGGTGATATAACCCGCCTCGGAGAGGCGCTGGGCCAGCATCATGGTCTTCTTCACACCAAAGCCGAGGCGTGTACTGGCCGCCTGCTGCAATGTCGACGTGATATAGGGGGCGCCGGGCTTGCTAGTGGTCGGCTTATCTTCCCGCGCGGCAACCCTGAAAGCGGCCGCCTGTAACGCCGCTACCGCCGCCATCGCGGTTTTTTCATTATCGGGACGGAAATTCTCGCCGCCTTGCTTTTTCACCTCAAGGCGCAAGCTGCCGGCCTTCGCCTTGTTATCGGTGTGAATCTGCCAGTACTCCTCTGGCACAAAAGCGCGAATTTCCTTCTCGCGTTCCACAATCAAGCGCACCGCTACCGACTGCACCCGACCGGCACTGAGGCCTCGAGCAATCTTTGCCCACAGCAGTGGGGACACCATATAGCCCACTACACGGTCGAGGAAGCGCCTCGCCTGCTGGGCATTGACGCGATTGATATCCAACTCGGTCGGATCGGAGAAGGCCTCTTTGATCGCCTTTTTGGTAATTTCATTAAATACCACGCGCCGATATCGAGACTGATCACCGCCAATCGCCTCGCGTAGATGCCAGGCGATCGCCTCTCCCTCGCGGTCAAGGTCCGTTGCGAGATAAATGGTATCGGCATCGGCGGCCAGCTTTTTCAGCTCACTGACCACTTTTTCCTTGCCGGGTAAAATCTCATAGCGGGCTTTCCAGCCCTTCTCGGGATCCACACCCATTCGCGCAACGAGCTGCTCGCGGGCCTTTTTCTTTTTGTGCCGGGCTTTTTCATCCGGCGACATTTTGCGGGTCAAGGCCGCCGCTTTGGCGCGTTCCTTGGGATCAGCGGCAGTGCTTTTACTGCTACCGCTAGTGGGAAGGTCCCGGATATGGCCGACACTGGACTTCACAACAAAATCCGAACCCAGATACTTGTTGATCGTCTTGGCCTTGGCCGGCGACTCCACGATTACCAGAGATTTACCCATATTACCCTTTGTACAAAATGCGAATGTATGACGCGTGAACGACGAGGCGACATATATAAGTGTTCAATCCCCGGGGGTCAAGGCTGGACTCAACAATGACAGCCTAAATATCCGCTGCCGAGTCATCGCCTGCGGCGTCGACCAACACAAAGCGCGGCTGCACAAGGCCCTGACTAACCACACTCTCGGTAAACATTGACAGCGGTCGCACCCACAGTTCACCGGCGCCGTATAGCGGGCGATAGACCACCAGATACTCTTCGGTTTCACTGTGGCGAGCCACACCGTAAACCTGATACTCCCCTCCTTTATAGTGTCGATAACGACCCGGCGCCAGTGCGCGTTCTTCAACCACAACCTTCACTCCTGTTATTCAGCAACCAGTTCCGCAAGAATCGCCGCCAAATTATCGACCGCAGCGACATCGGCATTGGCTTCTCGCCAAAAAATACGAATCCTCCTCTCCCCCGCCTCAACGACAATGGCATCGGTCGGCAGGCGATCACGCAATGCGGCCAGTTGGCGCTCGCGCTCTAGGGGTGGCGCCGGCACATCGTCCTCAGCGCCATCTAACCACCAGCGCCAGCGCTCTCCCGCCCGCGATTTCGGCAGATTCATACTGTAAGCAAGACCATTTTGTTCGGCCTCACGACGCACACGCTGCCGGCGGTTCTGGGGCAACACCATAATCTGTACCGCCACCCCGAGTTCTCTGGCACGCTCGCGAAGCTGCACCTGTCGGCGCTGCCTAGGGCTCGGGATAATCCACAATATCGGCGCTAACATAAACGCCAAAACCGCCGTTGCTATGACCCAGAACATGGTAATCCTCGATTTTTGGTGCACACTCATTGCTGAGCACATGCTATAAACAACAAGAAACAAAGCCCGATTTGGGCAAGGAGGCAACATGGCGAATTACCAGCGCATCCTCACGGCTATCGACCTCTCCGATGAAGCCATCCCCGTGTTACAAAGAGCTGCTGCCATGGCCCGCCAACACCAGGCCGAACTGCACCTACTGCACGTCGTCGAACCGCTGAGCTTAGCCTATGGCGGCGATATTCCCATGGACTTCTCAGGCATACAGGAAGAGTTACAGCAACAAGCTCAGGACAGCCTCAAAAAATACGCTGACCGCTATAAAATCGCCGACAACCACCGCCACCTGCAGATGGGGCGCCCCGAAGCGCAGATTCACGAACTCTGCGAAGAACTGGAGTGCGACTTGATTGTGGTCGGCAGCCACGGCCGCAAGGGCTTGGCCCTGTTGCTCGGTTCCACCGCCAACGCCGTACTGCATGGCGCCAAATGCGATGTCCTGGCGGTGCGTGTCGGCTAGATCAGTCGCCAGCCGCCTCCGACAACACCATCCAGCGCTCCATGCAGGCATCCAATGTCTGCTGCAGCGCGCTGAGTTTCTCCAGCGTTTCGGCAATGGTGGCGGCATCGCCCTGGTAGAACTCGGCACTCGAACTCAGGGCGGCGAGCTGTGCCAGCTCTTCCTCCAGCTGTTCAATTCGCGCGGGCAGGCCGTCCAACTCACGCTGGTCCTTGTAGCTCAGTTTTTTCCGCGATGCCTTGGCGCTCACCTGCGACGCCGGCGGCATTGCGGTTTCGGCCGGCACCGCCTTTTGCTGACTCGCCGCGGCGCCAACGCTGCGCGCCCGATACGCCGCAACCTCACGATAACCGCCAATATGTTCAGAAATATGGCCATTGCCCTCGAACAGCAGGCAACTACTGGCAACGCTATCAACAAAGGCCCGGTCGTGACTAACCAGTAACACCGTGCCCTTAAAATCCACCAGCAGACTTTCCAGTAGTTCCAAGGTTTCCATGTCTAGATCGTTGGTGGGCTCATCCATCACCAACACATTGGCCGGCTGGGTGAACAAGCAGGCGAGTTGTACCCGCGCGCGCTCACCGCCAGACAACACACCAAAATGACTGCGCGCCCGCTCGGGCGTAAACAGAAAGTCGCCCAAATAGGACATGATATGGCGGTCATTACCGTTAATGCTTACCGATTCTCGGCCCTGACCGACAATATCCACCACGCGCTGATTGGGGTCGAGGCGGTCGCGCAACTGATCAAAATACGCAACCTGTAGATTGCTGCCCTGTTTGACCTCACCACTCTGCGGCGCCAACTCACCCAGTATCAAGCGCAGCAAAGTTGTCTTGCCCGCTCCATTGGGGCCGATTAGCGCCAACTTATCGCCACGGCTGAGCAGCAAATCAAAATTCTTGACCAAGTCCCGCCCCGGCACGCTGTAGCAAACGCCCTTGAGTTCGGCGACAATTTTGCCGGTCTTCGCCCCCTCGTTGACATTGAGACGCGCCACCCCCTGCTGCGCCGTGCGCTGAGCGCGCTCGCGACGCATTGCCTCCAAAGCGCGCACGCGCCCCTCATTGCGCGTACGGCGCGCTTTAATCCCCTGACGAATCCAGGTTTCTTCCTGAGCTAAACGCTTGTCAAAGAGCGCATTGTGCTCGGCCTCAACGTCCAAGTCATGTTCCCGGCGTGCCAGGTAACGCTGATAATTGCCCTCATAGCTTTTCAACACGCCGCGATCCAACTCAATAATACGGTTGGCCAAGGATTCGATCAGCGCCCGGTCGTGGGTGACAAACAACACGCAACCGGGAAAACTCTTCACACACTGCTCTAACCACAGAATCCCCTCGACATCGAGGTGGTTGGTCGGCTCGTCGAGCAACAACACATCGGGCTCGGCCACCAGTGCCCGCGCCAGCGATACACGGCGCAACCATCCCCCCGACAAGGCCGATACCGCCGCCTCTGGGTCCAAGTCCAAACGGCTCAGTGTCGATTCAATACGCTGCTGAAACCGCCAGCCATCGGCGGCTTCAATCTGCCGCTGCAAGACCTCAAGCTGCTTGAGGGCGGGCTCATCCATATCGCCGTGGGTCAGGCTGTGGTAACGACGAAGCATTCCGCCCAATTCCGCCAATCCACCCGCCACCACGTCGTAAACACTGTCATCCTCGGCAGCAAAATCTAAATTTTGCTCCATGCGCGTGATAACCACCCCAGGCTGGCGCCACATATCACCGGCATCGGCCTGTAATGACCCCTCCACCATGCGCAGTAGTGTCGACTTACCACTGCCATTACGACCCAACAGACAGACCCTGTCTCCCGCGTCCAGCTGTAGTTCGGCATTATCGAGCACGGTCTGCTGACCAATACTGTGCTGCAATTGAGTGCCGCGAATTAAAGGCATATAGTGGCTTCCATGGAGACTAGAGTTGACCACCAGGGCCGCTTAAACGGCCGAGGATATAGGCGAACAAGGATGACAAAAAGGGCTTCTCACGCGATTTTCTCGGCGCTGCTCTGCCTGTGTGCAGTCACTTCAGCATGGGCAAATAGCAGCAGCCTTGACGAACAGCGGCAAGTATATCGCGAAGCGCTGCAAGAAATCAGCCGCGGCCACAGCGAAACGGCAGAGCGAGCCCTGCCCGCCCTCGCAAACTACGCCCTGCTGCCCTACCTGGAACTCGAACTGCTCAAGGCGCAAATGCGCGACTTATCCAGCGGCACCATCGACGTCTACTTGCAACAATATCGCGACACGGTTGTCGGCCAGCGCATTCGCATTGCCTGGTTACACCAGCTGCGGCGCAACCGGGACTGGTCACAGTTTATCCGTTACTACCGGCAACAGCCGGTCCGCAGCTTGCACTGCAGCTATATAGATGCGCTCTACAACAGTGCTGAAAACGCCCCCGCAAATCGAGAAACAGCCGACCTCTGGCAAACCGGCCACTCGCTCTCAAAGGCCTGTGATAACGCGCTGCGACAGTGGCTGAGCACACTGCCACCGGCTGAATACCAGCGTCAGCACGACCAGCGCGCGCGCCTGGCCATCGCCGCAGGTAATCACCGCCTCGCCATTTACCTACTGCGCAAAGTCCCCGGCAGTGACGCCGACATCGCCTTGCTAGAGCGCCCGGAACTGCTCTACAACCGCGGTTTCACCCTGGCGGCAAATGACAACAACCGCGCACTGGTACTGCTAAGCCTTCGTCGCCTCGCCGCCCGAGACTTTGAAAAAGCCAATACCCTATGGCACCAACTGGATCGCCAACTCAACTTTAGCCGAGCGCAAAACTACGCCCTTCGCGATGCCCTGGCCCGACAAATCATTGCCAGTGATGCGGGCTATGCCAGCGATTGGATTAACGCCAACGACCCGGCCTTTGAAGACCCCTACCTCACCGAATGGCGAGTGCGCCTGGCATTAAAAAATAGCGACTGGGAAGCCGTACACCGCTATATATCACTGCTTCCCGAAGATCAGCGCAAGCAAGCAGATTGGCAGTACTGGTGGGCGCGCGCAGACATTGAAAAAAATCAGCGCTTTACCGAGCAGGCCGAGCAACGACTGCGAGAAATGGCCACAGCGCGCGGCTATTACAGCTTTATGGCCGCAGACCTTCTCAATCAGGAATACCGCCTCGGCGCCCAACGCCGCCTGGAGCCGGCACTGATCGACGAAGTCCGCCAACACAGCAGCATACTGCGCGCCCGCGAACTTTACTGGCACGGAGACTTACATAGCGCCCGTATGGAGTGGCGCCAGGGCATGCGCAGTTTAAACACAGCCGAACAAATTGCCGCCGCACAGCTGGCGCTGGACTGGCAGTGGTCTCACCAAGCCATCATGACCGCGATTCACGCCGGCGAATGGGACGACCTTGAACTGCGCTTTCCAATGGCCTACCAAACACTATTTGAGCGCACGGCGGCCCGCGAACAAATAGACTTGAAATGGATTTACGCCATTGCCCGCCAGGAAAGCGCCTTTGCCGCCGACGCCCGCTCGCCTGTGGGCGCCCGTGGCGTCATGCAAATAATGCCGGGCACGGCCCGCACGCTGGCGCGACAAATGGGCCGCCCGGCACCGGCCGGCAGCGAGCTACTGGAGCCCGACACAAACATTGCCATGGGCGGTTATTACCTGGGCCAATTGCTCAAACGCTTTAACGGCAACCGAATTCTGGCCACCGCGGCCTATAACGCCGGGCCGACCCGAGTTGAACGGGTACTGATGCGGCAGAATAGCAATATGCCCGCCGACATTTGGATCGAAAACCTACCCTACGGCGAAACCCGCGAATACATCAAAAACGTACTCGCCTTCAGCGTCGTATACGGTGAAAAACTCAAGCTCAGTAAACCGATATTGGCCCAACACGAGCGCCGCATTGAGCCGACTGACATCGGCAATTAGTGGTTAGGCCAGCGGCCTAACCACATCGCCCAGCGCGATGCTGCCGGTGCCCCGCTGAATCAGGTTCTGCCCGAACACCACCTCAGCGCCATCACTGCAGTGCTCGCGCAGCAATGCAAAGACCTCCGTTTCCCGCTCGCCACTGTGGGGTGCAATACTGGGAATAACACAGCGACTACAGGGCTTTACCACGTCAAACTCGATATTGCCCACAGCCAGTCTACGCCACTGTCGCTCAGCAAAGGCCTCGCCACCATCAACCACAAGATTAGGCCGAAATCGCGACATCTCCAGTGTTCTACCCAACTTTTCAGACAGCCAGTCAACACTGCGCTGGTGGCATAGCAAAAAAGGAAAACCGTCGGCGAAACTCACCCGGTCGCCAGGCTGGGCATAATTGAGGTCTACCTGACGATGCTCCTCGTCCGGCATATAACATAGCCGCAGCACCCTGCCCAAACGCGCCGCCAACCACTGGGCGACGGCATCGCCAGCATCGAGCCCGCGGCAATCATCCCCCCACACAACTACACTGCGCGCCGGCGCCGCTGACCCAGGAGTAGCCACCTCGATGCTGGCCGCACTATCGAGATCCACAATCGCAATACCTGACGGCGTTTCCCGCGCCTGCAAGCGACACATCATCGGCAGTTGTCGCTGACTGAGAAAACGCCCACTGTCATCCACCAGCATCCAGCGCCGATCTCCGGCCGGCCCCCAGTCGTTTACCTGTAATGTCTCACAAGCTGCACCAACCAGTGACTTCACCGGGTAGCGCCACAAACCACTGACAACCATCATCCCCCCTCCCCGTCGACAAAGGTAGATACCGCCTCGCGATCAAAGGGCCACGCCAACTCTCCGGCGGACCCCGCCAGCACCGGGATGCGTGTGCCGTAACGCTCAATCAGAGTGTCGCTGTCGGCGATATCCACCAACTCCACCTGCCAGTCGGAATGCTCAGCCAACAAGTTGGCCAGCAACTGCTCCGCACGTTCGCACAGATGACAGGCCGAGGTGCCATACAGGATCAATTCGCGCATAAATCCATTCCAAAAAAAAGCCCGGCATCGAGCCGGGCTAACGGTCAACTAAAGAACATTATAAATCGTAACCCACCTCGTTGTGACCGGTAATATCGAGGCCTTCGGATTCCTCGTCGGCGGAAACTCTCAGTCCGATTAACCCGTCTACCAGCTTGAACAGCGCGTAACTCACCGCCGCGGTGTAAACAAACGTCGCGCCAATACCGATCAACTGCACTTTAAGCTGCCCAGCGATCGACACCCCCTCTGCCAGGCCCTGGCCGCTGAACACTCCCAATTCGCTACTAGCAAAAATACCCGCCAAAAACGTACCGAGTATGCCGCCCACACCGTGTACCGGGAACACGTCCAGCGAATCGTCTATCTTCAGTACTTGCTTGATCCACAAGGTACAGTAAAAACACACGACCCCTGCGCTCAAACCGATTACCACAGCGCCAGCGGGGCCGACGTAGCCCGACGCCGGGGTAATGGTGCCCAGGCCCGCGACCATGCCGGTGACGGCGCCCAGCGCACTGGGCTTGCCATAGCGCCACCACTCGACCAAAGACCAGGTCAAGCAGCCGGTAGCCGCCGACAAATGGGTTACCAACATCGCCATGCCCGCATCGCCATTAGCCGCCAGCGCACTGCCGGCATTAAAGCCAAACCAGCCCACCCAGAGCATGCCCGCGCCAGTAAATGTCATCGTCAAATTATGTGGCGGCAAGGCTATTTGCCCAAAACCGTTGCGCGGCCCCAACACCATAGCCGCAACCAGTGCGGCGACGCCAGCGGTGATGTGCACCACCGTACCACCCGCAAAATCGAGCAGCCCCATTTCGGCCAGCCAGCCACCGCCCCACACCCAGTGGGTAATGGGCGCGTAGACAACCAGCAGCCACAGCGCAGAGAACAACATCACCGCAGAAAAGCGGATGCGCTCAGCAAAGCCGCCAATAATCAGTGCCGGCGTGATAATCGCAAAGGTCATCTGAAACATGACAAATACCGTTTCAGGAATGTCTCCGCTGAGACTGCCCTTCGTCACACCATTGAGCAGAGCCTTACCCAAGCCACCGACAAAACCATTGCCATCAGCGAAGGCCATGCTATAGCCCACGGCAAACCACAGCAGTGACGCCACACAGGTGATACTAAAGCACTGCATCAACACACTGAGGATATTTTTGCTGCGCACCAGGCCGCCGTAAAACAGCGCCAAACCCGGCAAGGTCATAAACAACACCAGAGCTGTCGAAGTGAGAATCCACGCGGTATTTGCCCCACTGATCTCGTCTGCCAAACTCAGCTGTGGCAACAGCAGCGCCAGCGCCACAAAAATGGGCATACGCGCCCTTCGTACAGGATTTTTCATTAAAACCTCCCCAATCCGGCGCGCAGCACGCACCGATTTCATGCATAAAAAACAAAATACGCACCATAAAAATGCATACGCAGCTTCAAAAAACTCCCCAACTGTTGCAGTAGCGCTTCCCCACCGCCGCCCCCAACACCCATAAACTCGTTAAAATTAAAGGTATTAAGGAAAGTAGCTCGCTAATGCCGCCATCCCTGACGCACTCTTATGATGCGCGCGAATAAATTTGCACCCTTAAAAAGCAATATTCATGCCCAAAGCCAAAATACCGCACCATTTTTATGCACTTGTGCACCATAAGGGATTCTGCAGCATTATGGGAAATATCACGTAGAATAGGTCGCCGACAACGATAACAAGAGAGCGCAGCGTGTTTTCCAAGCCAACCGCCAGAGTGCTGGCCATACTTGATCTGTTTATGAGCCACCCCAGTAAGGCCTATGGGCTAACCGAGCTAACGCGAATTTTGGGCCTGAATAAAGCGACCTGCCACGCCATCCTCAGCACAATGACCCGCTATGGTTTCCTCGCCCAAGACGGCCGTAGTAAAGCCTATCGCCTCGGCCCCAGCATCGCCGCTGCCGGTATTTCGGCGTTTGCCCAATTTCCGGCTTTGGAGTTTGCACGGCCGCGACTGGAGGAACTGAGCCAGGAATTACAATTGGGCTGTGGACTGGTGGGCCGCAGCGGAGAGCAGTTGGTGTTACTGGCTAACTACGGCATTCCCGAACCGCTGGATTTCCCCTTTCACCAAGGCCTGCGCCTACCCAATGCCGCTCCTCTGGGCGCCGCATTTATTGCTTGGTCCGCAGCCGGGAAACTCCAGCAATGGCTAAACCGCGCCCAGCAGCATCTGCCCGAGTGGGATGAGGCCCTGGACAAACGCTTGCGAATTTCCGTTATTGGCATTCGCGCCCGCGGCTTCGAAGTCACGCTGATTACCGAGGCCGAACGGCAGTGGGAGCGCGAACTGGCCAAGCCCAAGGAAAACTGGAATCTTGAAGAAGTGGCCAGCCACGCCCAACGTTACCGCGAAGCCTTGTGCAGCAATCAATACCACCTCGATCGCATCGAAGACGGGCCGCAATACCACGTTGCCAATATCGCCGTGCCGATCTTCTCTGGTGACGATGAACCCGAGCTGGTTATTTCTGCCGGCAGTATTCGCCGCCCGGTGTCCGCGCAAGATATACTCGCCATCGCCAAACGTCTGCAGCTAGCCGCCGCACAAATTAGTGACGCCGCACGCGCAACCCTTGGCTATAGCCAATAGATAGCAGGAATTCCCATCGCCATGAGCGAAGACAGCCAACACTACCTCGACAAGAAGCAATTTTTCCAGCAGCTGCTCACGATCTACGGCCGCAAACCCGTACTGGAAGCCTTACATAATCCGCAGGTCAGCCTCTATAAAGTGCACTTGGCAGACAGCAATCGCCGCGACGGTATTGTCGATCAGATTATTGCCGCCGCCGAGGCAAAGGGCGTGGAAATTGCGTGGCACGAGCGCCGTGCGCTGTCGCGAATATCCAAAAACGGCAAACAGGACCAGGGGGTGGCCGCCGATCTGCAACTGCGGGCCTACCGCCCCTGCAGCGATATCGACAGCGGCGCCCTGCGCCAACAGCCACAGAGCTTTATCGCACTCGACGGCGTCAGCAATCCGCAGAATCTCGGCATGATCGTGCGCTCGGTGGCCGCCAGCGGCATCGCCGGCCTGATCATTCCACGCAAGGGCTGCGCGGCGCTATCGCCGCTGGTGATCAAGGCCAGCGCCGGCGCGCTGTTTAACTGCCCAATGTACCATTGCGAGCAATTACTGCCCGAGCTGCGCCGCCTGCAGGCAGCTGGCGCCGAAATCGCCTGCCTGTCTTCGCACGCCAGACAATCGCTGTTTGAGCAGCCCGCCAGCCGCAGTCGAGTGTATGTGCTCGGCAATGAAACCGAGGGGGTGGGCCGCGACACGCTGGCCTTGAGTGACCGCCAATTCAAGATCCCGATGGCCAATGGCATCGAATCACTCAATGTGGCTGTCACCGCCGCCCTACTGGCTTTCGCCAGCAGTATGAGCGGCGACTAACAGTCGTACTACGTAAGCACAGACTTACTTCGCCAAATAGGCCATGGCCTCTTCGAGGCCGCCCAGCGTCATCGGGTACATATGGCCTTCCATCAGCTGCTCAACCATGCCAATCGACTGCGTCCAACTCCAGTCTTCGGGCGGCACCGGGTTGAGCCAGGCGACCTTGTCGAAGGTCTCGCGCAGGCGCTGCATCCAGCGGTCTCCCGACTCGTCATTCCAATGCTCGACACTGCCGCCGGGCTGGACAATTTCATAGGGCGACATCGAGGCGTCGCCAACAAAGATAATTTTGTAGTCCGCACTAAATTTGTGCATCACATCCAACAGCTGGATGCGCTCACTGTGGCGGCGAATATTGCTGTCCCACACCGATTCGTAAAGGAAGTTATGGAAGTAGAAATACTCCATATGCTTGAACTCGCTGCGCGCCGCCGAGAACAGCTCCTCACAGACGCGGATATGCGGGTCCATAGAGCCCCCGACATCGAAAAACAACAGCACCTTCACCGCGTTGTGGCGCTCGGGCACCATTTTGAGGTCCAGCAAGCCGGCATTGCGGGCGGTCGAGGAAATCGTGTCGTCGATATCCAGCTCATCCGCGGCACCACTGCGGGCAAACTTGCGCAAGCGCCGCAGGGCGATCTTGATATTGCGGGTGCCCAATTCGACCGAGTCGTCCAGGTCGCGAAAATCGCGGCGCTCCCAAACCTTCACCGCTTTTTTATTCCGGCCCTCACCGCCGACACGAATCCCCTCGGGATGAAAACCGCTGTGACCAAAGGGTGATGTCCCACCGGTACCAATCCATTTATTACCCCCCTGATGACGCTCTTTTTGCTCTTCGAGGCGTTTTTTAAACTCCTCGATCAGCTTGTCGAGACCACCCAGGGATTCGATCTTGGCCTTTTCTTCATCGCTGAGCTGCTTGAGAAACTCACTGCGCAACCAGTCATCGGGGATCATCGCCTCGATCACATCATCGAGGCTGGCCAGGTCATTAAAATAGCGCGCAAAGGCCGTGTCGAAACGGTCGTAGTATTTCTCGTCCTTGACCATGCACACCCGCGCGAGCTGGTAAAACTCATCGACATCCATACAGGCTAAGCGCGCTTCCAGCCCGGCCATCAAATCGAGCAATTCGCGAATACTGACCGGTACCCCGGCATTGCGAAGCCCGAAAAAAAACTGAACTAGCATGAACTATCGGCTCTCGCGACGATGCATAAAGGCCAGGCGCTCCAATAGATGGACATCCTGCTCGTTTTTCAACAGCGCCCCGTAGAGCGGCGGAATCGCCTTGCTGGCATCGCGGTTTTTAAGAATTTCCTCTGGAATCTCGTCGGCCATCAACAGCTTAAGCCAGTCAATGAGTTCCGAGGTAGAGGGCTTTTTCTTTAAACCGGGAATTTTGCGCACATCGAAAAATACTTCCAGCGCGTCCTGTACGAGCGTTTTGGAAATATCCGGATAGTGCACATCAACAATCTGCTCCATGGTGTCCCGGTCGGGGAAATTAATGAAATGGAAGAAGCAGCGGCGCAAAAAGGCGTCGGGCAACTCTTTTTCATTGTTACTGGTAATAATAATGATCGGCCGCTGCTTTGCCCGCACCGTTTCACCAGTCTCGTAGACAAAAAATTCCATGCGATCGAGTTCCACCAACAAGTCATTGGGAAATTCGATATCGGCCTTATCGATCTCGTCGATCAACAACACCACCTGCTCGTCGGCCGCAAACGCCTCCCAGAGCTTACCGCGCTTAATATAGTTGGCGATGTCGTGTACCTTGTCATCACCCAGCTGAGAATCACGCAGGCGCGATACCGCATCGTACTCATACAAGCCCTGCTGAGCCTTGGTTGTGGATTTAATATGCCACTGGATCAAAGTCTTGCCCATTGCCGCAGCCACTTGCTCGGCGAGCAAGGTTTTGCCTGTGCCGGGCTCCCCCTTAATCAACAGTGGTCGCTGCAGGGTCACGGCGGCGTTCACTGCCATACTCAGCTCATCGGTGGATACATAGGAGTCGGTACCGGTAAATTTCATTGCTTCATCCTGCTGGGGCGCCCGGTTTTCATATCACCGGGCGATCATTACACTTGGCAGACCATACGCTGCCCAATCATTATCCACCGCGAAGCCTACTTGGCTGCACGGCAGACGGCAAGCCTTGCAAGGCTCGGCTATATTAGCAAAGCTAGGCCAGCGCCTCTGTAGCCTCGGTATTACACAACAAGGAACATCGCTATGCCCACCGTTTTTGACGATATCAGCCGCAGTATTGGCAACACCCCGCTTATCGAAGTCAAGCGTATTAGCCAGCACCGCATCTTGCTCAAGCAGGAATCGCGCAACCCCGCCAACAGCGTCAAATGCCGAATCGGCGCCAATATGATCTGGCAGGCCGAACAGAGTGGCGCACTGCGCCCCGGCATGGAAATCGTCGAGCCCACCAGCGGCAACACCGGCATTGCCTTGGCCTTTGTCGCCGCCGCTCGCGGCTACCCCATTACCTTAACAATGCCCAATACCATGAGCGTCGAGCGCCGCAAGGTGTTGATTGCGCTGGGCGCCAAGCTGCAACTCAGCGACGGCGCCAAGGGCATGAAGGGCGCCATCGCCGCCGCCGAAGAAATTTGCGCACGCGACCCACAGCGCTACTTTATGCCCCAACAGTTTGAAAACCCCGCCAACCCCGCGATCCACGAACAGACCACCGGCCCGGAAATTTGGCGCGACACCGACGGCGCCATCGATATCTTAGTCAGTGGCGTCGGCACCGGCGGCACCATCAGCGGCGTATCGCGCTATATCAAACAGCAGTGCAATAAGGCGATCTGCTCGGTGGCAATAGAACCGGAGAGTTCGACACTGATCCGCCACGCACTAAACGGCGAAGAGCTACGCCACGCCCCGCACAAAATACAGGGTATTGGTGCCGGCTTTCTGCCCAGTACGCTAGACCTGTCAATGGTCGACCGCGTTGAAGCAGTTTCCGACGAAGAAGCGATACGCTGGGCGCATCGACTCATGAAGGAAGAGGGCATTCTCGCCGGCATTTCCAGCGGCGCAGCAATGGCCGTCGCCGAACGTCTTGCCAACGAAACTGGCAACGCCGGCAAAACCATCGTCGCAATCCTGCCGGATTCCGCGGAACGCTATCTCAGCACGGCACTGTTCGAGGGCGCATTTAGCGAAATCGACGCCTAGTCACCGAGCGCCGCAGCAAACTCCCCGCCCCACTGCCAACGCCGCTCATCCTCCAGGCACAGGCCACCAGCAAGCGCGCGCCACTGGCGACGACTGAGTCCCGGTGGCCGCTGCGGCAACATGTCCCGTCGCCGAGCCTGGTCGGCCGGCAGGCCGCGGTAGGGGTGCCCTCCCCCCAGCAACTCGCAGGCCATCACCGCCAGCGAGTAAACGTCATCGGCGGCACCGGGAGCCTTCCCTGCTAAACGCCGCGGACTGGCGTAAGGCGCGGTCCAGGCATCAACCCCCGGCAGTCTGGCAAAGTCCACTAACCTCACGCGCCCGCCGGCATCGAGCAGCACGTTCTCCGGCTTGATATCACCGTGTACCACACCGCGCTGATGGAGATAGGCCAGCGCCGCGGCCAGGCAGCGAATATGGTGCAGGCAGCGTGTTCGACTGCGCAGAGGGTGGCAGGCCAATACCGCCAAGCTACCCCCTGTCAGTAATTCCATACTGACAAAATACCAGGGCGGATGATGATAAAAACGGTAGGCGCGAACGATATGGGGATGTTCCAAACTGGCCAGCAGCCCCGCCTCGTTCTCAAACGACAGCAGCACACGGTGATCCATCAACTGAGAACTGCGAACCAGCTTGATGGCTAGCACGCCCCCGCCACTGCCGCCCTGACCACCGCAAGTATCGAGTGCGCGGTAGACCGTTGCCAGTGCCCCGGTACCCAGGTGGCGCAACAATTTAAAACGGCCCGCCAACAATGGCGGCGGCTCGATTAGCGCCGGCCGCCGGGGGCGCCGCAGCGACTGCTCCAACAGCTGATAATCATGTTCGCCGACAGCAGCTGGATAGAGTAAGGAAGGCTGCCCGACATTGAGCATAATCCACCCCACTAAGACACAGTAGAGGCTAAGTATAGAACAGTGTCAAAACGCCGGCTGAACAACGCGAGGGCAGACCCGCATCACTGCTGCCACAACAACTACTGGAAAGGATCGCAGCCCCGCCCACTCAGGGCGATGCCACTTAGAGGACAAACCGCCTTGCTGATCACATAAGGGTAGGCTTGGAACACCGGCCCTCAGCGCAGCCCCTAGCTCACTGACCGCCAAATTTGGGTTCAATGCGCTTGTCGCTAGGCGCTTGAGCTTGAGGCTGCTCAGCCCCGGCCCGGCGACGTGGGCGCGTTAGCCGCCAGGTAAGCGCAATCACCACGGCCATTATCTGCCCGGCAGCAACAATAATCATCGCCTCCATCGCGGACTCCAGGCCGCCGGTCATCAAACTCAACGCGGCGCCAATGGTCGCAGGCATCCACAATTCCATCGCTTCCGGGTGGCGGCAGGGTAACAGCAGCAAACTGATTACCGCCAATGACGCCCACAACTTCAGCGCCGTAAGACGATAGGCGCGAATCAGCAAGACCCAGAACAGGCTGGCCGCCAGACCGGTGCCGAGATACACCTGCCAGGCGAGCGCGTAGTCATTTGCATCAATCATCGCTTGTCCTAATCAACCCAGTGAATAATATGGTCTTCAAACTCTTCCTCCGCGACCTCAAGCTCGCTCACACAGCGCCCCGCCACCATCACCCCCAGCTGACGCATGGCGCGCTCGTCACCGGCGATAAGCGGGTGCCAGGCGGCCAGTCCCCTGCCCTCGTGCAAGCGCCGATACGCGCAACTAAGCGGTAAACTGTAAGCAAACTCAGCCAGTGACTTGCGCAACTGCAGGCAACCGGGCACACGCTCTAGGCGCCGCTCATAATCGCGGCAGCGACAGCGCTGCTCATCCAACAGCCGACAGGCGACATCGGTGTAATACACCTCGCCGCTATCCTCATCCTCAAGCTTGTGCAGGCAGCAGCGGCCGCAGCCATCGCACAGCGCTTCCCACTCCTGGTCACTCATTTCGGCCAGCGATTTAGTCTGCCAAAATGGCTGCTGCGCCGCGGCAATCATCGATCTTCACGCGGCCGCAGCGGCGCTTCGGGCTGGGGCGGAAGCTGAAGATAAAATCCATTACTTTCAATCTGTTGCAAAACATCTTCAACATTTGCTCTAGCAAGCTTGCGGCCCGCCTGCAACAGCAGTGTCATCGCGCGCTCGGGCTTGCCAAAACGCTGCATCAGCGCCTCCGGCACCCGCGCGATATCCTCTGCCTTGTCGACGTACAGATACATGCCGTCGTGTTTAGCGCTGCGATAAATTGTGCAGATACGCTTCATACTTGCTCCTCGAGAGCGCTCAGTAATGCCTCACCCAGCAGCTGGCTGCGCCACTGCCCAAAACTGTCTGGCAGACTCCGCTGGCGGATCAGTACTTCCAAATCCCGCTTGCGGCACAGCAAGCCCGCTGGGATGTTCAATTTTTCAGCGCAGCGCTCAGCGCATTGGCGCAGGCGACTGAGCCGCTTACTCTGCTCCCCCGAGAGCGGCCGAACACCCGGTTCCGGGTGACGACTGGCGTCGGCACAGCGGGCCTCCTCAACAATTGCAATGATTTGCTCACCGTAGCGACGCAACGCCCCAGGGGCCAGATCCTTAACGCTCGCTAACTCCGCGTGAGTGCGCGGTAGGCGCCGGGCTATATCAAAACACACCGGGTCTTTTAAAATTCGTCCTCTGGGCATATCGCGCTGACGGGCCTGCTGCTCGCGCCAACTGCACAACTGCTGCAATACCAGGCGCTGGGGACCATTGAGCTTCCACAGAGATTTATTGCGCAAATAATATTGGTCTGCTGCCGCAGGCTGCTCAGCCTGGTCGGTAATTTGCTGACAGTCCTCCTGCCACCAACTCAAGCGGCCCTGCTCTTCCAAACGCTGGCGTATCATCGGATAGACTCGCTGCAGGTAGGCAACATCTAAAGCCGCGTAGTGACACTGGCTGGCCGTCAACGGCCGTCGCAGCCAGTCGGAGCGCGTTTCGCCTTTTTCAACATGCAGCTGCAGACACTCCGCCACCAATTTTTGATAACTCAGGCCCTCGCCGATACCGGCCAATCCCGCGCCAACCTGGGTATCTAGCAGCGGCGCTGGCAGCGCTCCACAGAGCCGGTCAAACACTTCCAGGTCTTCGCTGCAGGAGTGCAATACCTTAATAATCGCCGCGTTACAAAGCAGAGCTTTAAAATCCGTCCAGTCCTCAATCACCAATGGATCGATCAACCAGCACTCACCAAAGGCGCCGACTTGAATTAGGCCGGCAATGGGATAAAAGGTATCGCGACGAATAAATTCGGTATCCAAGGCCAGAAAGTCAGCCCCCTGCCAGTGCTGACAAGCCTCGGCCAAAGCCTGCGGGCTATCTATGTAGTGGTACTCTTCATTCAAAACGCTGACGCCCCTTTAGCGCGTGAGACAGCGTGCCGCTGTCGACATACTCCAATTCTCCCCCCAGAGGGACACCGTGGGCAATACGGCTAACCGCTACCCCCAAGCGCCGCATTTCTTCGGCGATGTAAAACGCGGTAGCCTCGCCCTCAACCGTGGGGTTGGTGGCCAAAATCAATTCACTGACCTGCAGCGCCTGCACTCGCTCTAACAGGCGGTCAACCCCGATTTCCTCTGGGCCAATGCCATCAATGGGCGACAACCGTCCCATGAGCACAAAATACAAGCCGCGGTAGTCGCCGCTCTGTTCGAAGGCCAGCACATCAGCGGGTGACTCGACGACACAAATGGTGCGCCGATCGCGGCGCGCATCGCTGCAAATACGGCACTCGGCGGCTTCCGTCAGCGTGCGACAACTGCGGCAATGCCCCACTTGATCAACGGCTTTCTGCAATGCCTCAGAGAGGCGCTGCGCACCACCGCGATTGCGTTCCAGCAACTGAAAGCTGATACGCTGCGCCGACTTGGGGCCCACGCCCGGCAAGCAGCGCAGTGCATCGATCAGCTCGTCAATAAGGGGACTGAAGTTACTCATCAGAATGGCATCTTAAAGTCGCCTGGCATCCCCATGCCCGACAGCATATCGCCCATTTGTCCCTTGTTATTCTCCTCGACCTTGCGCACCGCATCGTTCACCGCCGCGGCCAGCAGGTCTTCCAGCACCTCTTTGTCTTCACTCAACAGGCTGTCGTCAATTTCAACCCGGCGCACGTCGTGGCGCCCGGTCATCGTCACCTTGACCAAGCCAGCGCCCGCTTCACCTCTGACTTCTTTATTCGCCAGCTCTTGCTGGGCCTGTTGCATTTTCTGCTGCATCTCTGCAGCTTTTTTCATCAATTCATTCAAATCAGCCTTCACGACTCTCTCCTCTTTTGGCCCGGCAAACACAGTGACTCAGGCTCAAGTTCAGCGCCAAATTCAGCAACAATCTCCTGCACCAGTGGATCCGCCTCAATGGCAGCCAGCGCGTCGGCAAGTTGTTCCTGCAGGCGGCGCGCACGGTATTGTGCAGGCGTTTCCTCAGCCACTTCCGCGATATCAATACTGACCTTGAGCGGCTGCGAAAAATAGTCACTCAGTGACTCCTGCAAACGCTCCACATGCCTTTCGTTCAGCAACGTGGCATTGGCCTGACTAATCACAAACCGCAAACGATCCTCTCGGCAGTCTGCAATCTGACAGTGAGAAGCAATGCTGCCCAGCATGCCCGGCAAAGCAAACGCATCGAAGCGCTCTCGCCAGCAACGACTGTCCAACTCCGCGAGCTGCAAGTGCTGCTGCGCGCGAACAGGTGCGACAAGCTCCTGGCCTTGCTCCGCCGCCCCCCCGCTCGCAGCCTCTGCCGCCGGGGCTAACGGAGCATCAACCGACCGAGACAGCGCCTCTGTAATATTTGACGGTGGCGCGCTGGCAGCGGGTGAATGCGTCGCGGCAGTCTCGACCTGTTGGCTTTCATAGTCCGCCCAGTTTTGATTCATCGCCGAGGCCGTATCAGCCGATTCTGCTAACGTGGGTAGCGACCTGGCGAGATCGGCTGCAGCAGTTTGTTCGGCAGTCGCCTGGGCAACCGCCTCAGGCTCGAGTGCCGCGACCACTGGCGGCGCCTCTGACTGCGCCTCAGGGGGCGCGGTTGGCGGCTTTTTTACGGGGTCGTCGGCCTCCACCGGGGCAGACTGAACGGGGGGGGTTAAGGGCTGCACGGGCGGCGCCGCAATACCTTCGGGCGCAAACGCCAACATGCGCAACAGTAGCATTTCCAGCCCCGAACGCGGTTCCGGCGCAAGCCCCAAATCGCGCCGTCCCTGCAGCGCTAGCTGATAGTAGAACTGCACATCTTCGGCGCTCAGACACGCCGCTAACTCCATGACCGTCTGGCGGTCTCCCAGGCTATTATCTAAGCCTTCGGGCACCGTCTGCGCAATGGCCAAGCGGTGCAGCACCACCAGTAATTCATTGGCGACACCGGCAAAATCGACACCGAGTTCAGCCAGCTCCCCGACAATCGCCAACAAGCCTGCGCCGTCGCGCTGCGACAGTCCGCGAATCAGGCGATACACCGCGCCGTGATCTATCGTACCGAGCATCTGCCGCACATCGTGCTCACCGAGCTTGCCCGAACCAAAGGCAATCGCCTGGTCGGTAAGGCTCAGGGCATCGCGCATACTGCCGTCGGCCGCTCGTCCCAGCAGCCACAAGGCGGGCTCATCGTAGCTGACCATCTCCTTGTCGAGAACCTGCTTGAGATAGTCTACGACCCGTTCCGGGCTGAGATTTTTTAAGCTGAATTGCAGGCAGCGCGACAAAATCGTCGCGGGAATTTTCTGTGGATCGGTGGTCGCCAACAAAAATTTAACATGAGGCGGCGGCTCTTCCAGGGTCTTGAGCAGCGCGTTAAAGCTGCTGGCACTGAGCATGTGCACTTCATCGATAAGGTAGACCTTATAGCGCCCCTGGGTAGGCGTGTACTGCACATTGTCGAGTAGCTCGCGAGTGTCTTCGACCTTGGTTCGCGAGGCGGCGTCGACCTCGATCAAATCGACAAAACGGCCTTCGTTAATCGCCACACAGGATTGGCATTGGCCACAGGGCTCAGAACTAACGCCCTGCTCACAGTTAAGGCAACGCGCCAAGATTCGCGCGATGGTGGTTTTGCCGACACCGCGGGTACCCGTAAACAAATAAGCGTGATGCAGTCGGTCGTGATCCAGAGCATTAATCAAGGCCTTGAGAACATGGCTCTGACCGGCCATTTCCCGAAAGCTTTTAGGGCGCCATTTTCTCGCCAGAACCTGGTAGGTCATCGCTGTATCTCTCGAAATCAAGCGCCAAGGATACACTAGCGCCGCGCCGACATAAATAACGCCAGAAGTAGGAAAAAATGTGGGGAATCACGAACATAGAACAGACAGGTGGCAGCCCAACCAGCCACACCCCGGCACACGAGTCGATAACTACCGTTGCTCCCTTCCGGGCCTGGCGGGGTTTGCTATCTATCGTTGCGAGGGGACCGGAAGGGCCACCATAACACCGCGACCGGATAGCCCCGATCGCGGGGCGCTATTGTCATGGAAAGGTCGCACACATGCAAGGGGAAATCGGCCTTATTGCACGGCCCGACCCGGAGGGAACTGCTGCAGGATGCTGCCCACAGTTTCCTCAATATACGCGCGCCGCGCCACCGGGTCGGCTAGCGCCGGCTGCACACGACGGGCACTGCCCCGCCACAGCAAACGGCGACTGCCGGGCTCAACCATATCGATCAATACCCTGTCCTCAGTGTACTCGCGAATCCACAGGTCACTATCATGGAAATGCATATGCCCAAAGCCCGGACGAAACTCACAGTGATAGCAGGGGTAATAACCAAAGTGACTGTACCAACCACCCACACTCTCTATCCGCGCCTTGTCGACCGCGCCAACATGGTAGCTCAGCAATACCGCCGCCTGCGCCGCATCGACCTTGCGCAAGCCGCGGCCTTGCAGCTGCGCCTCAATTGCCTCGCGATAACGCTGATGCATCAAAGCGTCATAGGCGGGATCCACCACCGCCGGCGCAGGCAGCCAAGCGTAGCTCGTTACCGACGAGAAATCGTAGTCCAGCGCATAGTCGTGACTGACCGGGATACCGTTACACGCTTGCAGCAATGCAAGCATAAGTAGCGCCACCGCACTTCTACCAAGCCGATACCCACCCATCATTCCTCCCGGCAGCGCTTGCTGCTAGCCTTTCTTCAACACAACCCAATTGGCGAAGCGACCGCGAATCACCCTTAGCAGCACCACCTCATCCCGGCTTGACAGCGCCGCGTCCAACTCGGCAAGACTGCGCACCCGGCGCTGATTAGCTGACACCAACAAGTCTCCCGGTCGCAGCTTCGCCGCGGCCAAGGCATCGGGCTTGACCTCGGTGACCAACACACCCTTATTATCGTCCGCGTCCTTCAAACCGACACCGGCCAACAATGGATGTAGCGCTTTAACCGCCGTCGCCGCCACCGCCGTTTCTGCAGAACCCAGCACGGCCCTAACGCGCCGCTCATCGCCGTCACGCAGCAGTGTAATACTCAACTCATCACCCACCCTGCGCAGGCCAATGGCATTGCGCAACTGCGCAGAACTCGCTATCGGCTTGCCATCGACCGCAATCACCACGTCGCCGGTTTTTATACCGGCCTTGTCAGCCGCCGAGCCGTCCTGCACCTGCGCCACCACCGCGCCACGCTGCCGGCCTTTAATATCAAAGGCCTCGGCAAGCTCCGTAGTAAGATCTTGAATAATCACGCCAAGCTGGCCACGACGGACCTCGCCATGCTGGAGAATCTGCTCAATACTGGCCATTGCCATATTGGCGGGAATCGCAAAGCCGATTCCCACATTACCGCCAGAGGGCGCCAAAATGGCAGTATTCACCCCGATCAACTCACCGCGCAAATTGACCAGGGCGCCGCCAGAATTTCCGGGATTTATCGAGGCATCGGTCTGAATAAAATTTTCATAGCCTTCAATACCCAGACCGGTGCGCCCCAGGGCACTGACAATTCCGGTTGTCACCGTCTGCCCCAGACCGAAGGGGTTGCCAATCGCCACCACAAAGTCGCCGACCTGCAGTTTGTCCGAGTCAGCCAGCCGCACCGCCGTCAGCCTGTCGCTGGGAATTTTAAGTACAGCTATATCGACATCGGGGTCCGAACCGACCAGCTCGGCGGTAAAACTGCGGCCGTCCTCCAGCGACACCGTAATCTCGTCGGCACCGGCAATTACATGGTGATTAGTAAGCACTGTGCCGGCCTTGGCATTGATAATGACCCCGGAGCCGGCACTCTGCGTACGTCGCTCGCGGGGCTGTAACTGCTGGCGCGGCATATTGAAGAAATGGCGAAAGAAGGGATCGTTAAGCAGGGGATTCTGTTGCACGCGCTGAGTGGTGTAGGTAGAGATATTAACCACCGCCGGATTGACCCCTTTCAGCATCGGCGCGAGGCTAGGCAGCGCCTCGCCGTCGCCAGCGAATTTGGGCAATAGCGCATAGCTGGATTGACTAAATATCAGTATCGCCGCGACGAGCAGCGCAGGCAGGGGGAACAGTGGGTTAACGAATCGCTGAAAACGCGCCATGACTTCTCCGATCTCCTCAAAACGTTGATGCCAGTGTTAGAGTGCAGAATTCGGAAATATTTCCCTATTAGCAAGGAATCTTCAAGATTGGAGCCCGACGGCGATACTCAGGCCAGTTTTTCCGCCATCGCCCGCGACAGCTCATCGCGAATTTTGGACTTAAATGGCTTCATCACCATCCCCAGGCGAATATCCACTTTAACTTCACCCTCGAGCAGCTGCAAAACCCCCTGTATACCCGAGCGCTTGAGCTCAAGTTCGCGCTCGCTCAACCAGCGAGCCTTCAGTTGGTAACGCTCATCGAGCTTTTTGGCCAGTGCCTCGAGCATTTCACGCACATCGGCTTCACTTTTCGAATGACGCTGACTAAGAGAGATCGTCGACACGTTAGTACTCCATAAAAAGCCGCAGCCAAAATATGCGCTGTACTGTTTATTTTAGCAGAGCTTAGCGCGACAAATTTCGGGCATAAAAAAACCGCCTAGCGGCGGTTTTTTTAATTTGGTGGAGCTAGGCGGGATCGAACCGCCGACCTCTTGCATGCCATGCAAGCGCTCTCCCAGCTGAGCTATAGCCCCGAAAGAGGCTGCGCATATTAAGGTCCGTCCCCGACCTTGTCAACACGCTTTTTAAAAATAATGAAAAATCTTCTGTCGTCTCGCCAAATACTGCGTCGCCAGACCGCGACGCATCCTAAGCCAGCCTAGCTATACCAATTGCTGGTAGCGCTTTTCCAGCTTCTTCAGTTTCTTTTTGCCAACACCACCGAGTGCATCAATGGCAAAGCGCAGCCGCGCGCGACTGATTTCCGGACCGAGGATCTCCATAGAGTCCACCACCGAAATCGATGCCGTGGTACCGGCAATGGCGATAAATAATGGCGGCATCACGTCTTTCATACGCAATCCCAAGCCATCGGCCAAGGCCTTAATGGCCGCAAACAAGGTATCCCGCTGCCAGTCCTGCTCCGCCTCAAGCCGCCACAGGCAGCACTGCAACACCTCCACCAAATCCTCATCACTCAAACTGCAGGGCGCGAAACTCTCTTTAGTAATCGGCAGCATGCCCGCGAGGAAAAAACCCGCCAACGGCGCGATATCGGTGAACACTTCAATACGCGGTTTTAGCTGCGGCAACAATTTCTGCAGAGTGTCTTTATTCAACGCCCACTGCTGCAAACGCTCGATTAGCTGTTCGTCATCAAAATCTTCGCGCATCCACAAGCCATTCAGCCAGCGCAGCTTTTCCACATCAAAAATCGGACCACCGAGGCTGACGCGCTGAATATCAAAGTGTTCGATCATCGTTTGCAGACTGAATTTTTCCCGCTCATCGGGCATGCTCCAGCCCATACGGCCCAAGTAATTTAACAGTGCTTCCGGCAGGAAACCCATGCGCTGGTAGTAGAGAATACTCGTGGGGTTCTTGCGCTTGCTGAGCTTGCTCTTGTCGGGGTTGCGCAACAGCGGCAGGTGGCACAACTGTGGCATTTCCCAACCAAAATATTCGTACAACAGCTTGTGCTTAGGGGCCGAATTAATCCACTCCTCCCCCCGCAACACGTGGGTGATACCCATCAGGTGATCGTCGACAACATTGGCCAGATGGTAGGTGGGCATGCCGTCAGACTTGAGAAGGATCTGCGCATCCACCTGTGCCCAATCCAACTCAATTTTACCGCGCAGCATGTCGTCAATTTCACAGCGACCGTCGTCTTCAGGCACGACCATGCGAATAACATAAGGCGCGCCTTCCGCCTCGCGACGCTGCTGCTCCGCATCACTCAACTTCAGATCGGAGGGCTTTAGCGCCGTGTGCTGCCCGGCTTCACGACGCGACTCGCGAAGCTCGTCCAGTTCTTCAGGGCTGCGATAGCAGCGAAATGCCAAGCCTTTCTCGACCAGCTGCTCGCAGTGCTGACGATAAATTTCACTGCGCTCACTTTGCCGATAAGGGCCGTTATTGCCGCCCACATCGGGGCCCTCGTCCCAGTCTAGGCCCAGCCACCGCAGCGAGTCGAGAATCGCCTTTTCCGAAGCCGGTGTAGAGCGCTGCTGATCAGTATCTTCAATACGCAGCAAAAACTGCCCACCCTGACTCTTCGCAAAGCAGTAGTTAAACAGGGCAATATAGGCGGTACCAACGTGCGGATCACCGGTTGGCGACGGGGCAATTCGAGTGCGAACAGTCATGGAGAGTTTTTCACCATTTCAATACAATTAGCGTTTTACCACAGGCAGTGCCGGCAGCGCAGAAAGCGCCATTATACGGCCCTGCGGCAACAAGATTCACCTACCCCCGGAGGTTTTCCTCGCCAATGTCCGATAGTACGCTCGACCGCCGCTTTTGCGTGGCGCCAATGCTGGACTGGTCAGACCGACACTGCCGCGTATTTTGGCGACAACTGAGTCGACGCGCCGTGCTCTACACCGAGATGGTCACCACCGGCGCGCTGCTGCACGGCGATCAACACCGCCACTTGCAATTTAGTGACGAGGAACAGCCGCTGGCCCTGCAACTCGGCGGCAGCGACCCCGGCGCGCTGGCTGCCTCAGCGGCACTGGCCGAGCAATGGGGCTACAACGAGGTCAACCTCAACTGCGGCTGCCCCTCCGACCGTGTACAAAACGGCTTCTTCGGCGCCTGCCTCATGGCTCGCCCCAGCTTGGTAGCCGACTGTGTAAAAGCCATGTGTGATGCCAGTAGCTTGCCGGTTACCGTTAAGCACCGTATCGGCATCGACGACCAAGAAGGCTATGGACCGCTGCGCGACTTTGTTGGTGAGGTTCAACGTGCCGGCTGCAACACGGTCATAGTCCATGCCCGGAAAGCCTGGCTACAGGGCCTTAGCCCCAAGGAAAACCGCGAAATTCCGCCACTAAATTACCCAATGGTCTACCAACTGAAGCGAGAGTTTAACGACCTCGAAGTCATCATCAACGGCGGTATAGCAAGCATCGACGATGCGCTATCGCATTTGTCATATGTCGATGGCAGTATGTTGGGGCGCAGCATCTACCAAAACCCCTACCAGTTGGCCGAGGTCGATCAGCGTATATACGGCGATGCGGACAGGCCCGTCACGCGACAGGCCATCGTGGAATCCCTGTTCCCCTATATCGAACAGCAACTCAGTGATGGCGCCCGTCTTCATCATATAACTCGACATATACTCGGGCTATTTAATGGCCTGCCCGGGGCGCGGCAGTTTCGCCGCCACCTCAGCCAGCATGCCCACCGCAGCGATGCCGGCTTGGAAATATTGCAACAGGCACTGGCACTCACGGCCAGCGCTCAACAGCGCAACCTCGAACACGAGCAGCGCAGCGCCGAACGCCCGCACAATGGACAGGCGAACAGCTAACAGGATGCATGTAATGAGCAGTAAACTGGAACAACTCAAGACCATGACCGATGTGGTTGCCGACACCGGCGACATCGAAGCCATTAAACGCTTTACTCCGCAGGATGCCACCACCAACCCTTCGCTAATTCTTAAGGCCGCACAGTTACCGCAATATCGCCAGCTAATCGATCAAGTCGTCGCCACTCACCTACGCAACGCCAGCGATGCCCCGAGCTTGAAGCGCGCCAGCACCCAGCTGGCAGTGGCCATCGGCAGTGAAATTGCCCAGCTGGTACCAGGCAAGGTCTCTACCGAAGTTGACGCACGCCTGTCTTTTGATCGCCAGGCCACTGTAAACGAGGCCAAACATATTGTTCAGCTTTATGAGCAGGCCGGTATCGGCCGCGACAAACTGTTAATTAAAATCGCCGCTACCTGGGAGGGTATCCAGGCCGCCGCCGAACTGGAGGCAGCCGGCATCGAATGCAATCTTACCCTGCTATTTAGCCTCACCCAGGCCGCCGCCTGCGCAGAAGCCAACGCCACCTTAATATCCCCCTTTGTCGGCCGCATCCTGGACTGGCACCTGGCCCACGGCAACACCCCGGCCAGCGCCGCCGACGATCCAGGCGTCCAATCAGTCGCTGCCATTTACGCCTACTACAAACAACACGGCTACCGCACCATTGTGATGGGTGCCAGTTTCCGCAACATCGGTGAGATTGCCGAACTGGCCGGCTGCGACCGATTGACCATCAGCCCGGCATTGCTAGAAGAATTAGCCAGTGACAACGGCGAGCTACCACAACGACTGAGCAGTGACGGCAAATTTTCCGAGCAAGCTAAACTCGACTGCAGCGAAGCGGCATTTCGCTGGGCGATGAACGAAGATGCCATGGCCACTGAAAAGCTGGCCGAGGGTATCCGTGCCTTTGCCGCCGACCAACAAAAGCTTGAAGCACTATTAAAGGATTGGCCCCGTGTTTGATTTTCTCAAGAAATTACTCGGCGACGAGCAAGCGGAAAACAGTGAAACGATGTCGCTGGAACTGGCCTGTGCATCACTGCTGATCGAGGTCAGCAAATCAGACTACAAACAGGAACCCGCCGAGGTGGAAAAAATTCACCACCTGTTGATACAGCACTTTCACCTTAGCGACGATGATATCGACAACTTTATGGCGCGCGCCCACCGGCAAAACCAGGACAGCACATCGCTGTACCCCTTTACCCGCTACATCAATGACAACTGTAACAATGAGGAAAAATTTCGACTAGTCAAAGCACTGTGGGAAGTCGCCGCAGAAGATGGCGAGATAGATAAATACGAAGAGCACCTAATCCGCAAAATTGCCGATCTCATCTACCTGCCACACCGCGATTTCATCCGCGCGAAGCTGCAGGTTTGCAGCTCATTAGACAGCGACCAGTCTCAGTAACACTGGCCTTCCAGCAGTGACACCAGCTCGCGAAATTTAGCGCGATTGCTGTCATTCATACCCATCAAGATACGATGGGCTTCCAGTACGCGGCCGCGCACCCCCTCCTCGCTGTCGGGCAGAACAGGCAGTTCGCCCAAATCCTCGTCGTCAAGCAGCGGCTCTTCACGAATGCTGAACACCCGATCAAAGCCCATACTGTCCAACACCCGAGTGATATCAGGGTTAGTAGACAGGATCACCGGGACATAACCAAAGCGCTGCTTGGCTTTAATGGCCAGTTTAGCCAGCAAACCCAGGGTAGTGCTGTCGATGTTGCTGGCGTCAATAAGATCCACCACGACACTGGCAAAGCCAGCACTGGACAGCATCTCATCAAAAAATTCATCCATGGTGGTGCACAGCGTCAACCGTACATCGCCCACCAACTTAATCACAAAGGCGCCGTCTTGCTCGGCGACCAAAATCTTACCCGGTTGCATCAGCTTATAACCTGCACGCCACTAAAATGGCAATATCGTCCGGGGCCTCGTCAATTTCATTCAAACCAAAGGCCTCAACCAATTCACTGGAAGAACATTGTCCAGCGCTGAGCAAGTCCAATAAGGCCTGCTCCTTTTGTTGAAGGCTATCCTGTTCCAACACCTCCAATATACCATCGGAAAACAGTGTCAGCACGGCCCCCGGAGGAAAACTGATCATATGGTCGGTATAAGCCGCATCGGCAAACAAGCCCACGGGCATATCGTGCTCGGACAAAAATTCAGCCCGCCCGTGACACGCCAACACCGGTGCAGGCAAGTGACCTGCCACCGCATAACACAATTGCTCGTATTTGAGATCAAACACCCCAACACACATTGTCACATGCTTGCCGATACCCATTTCCAGCAGCTCGCGATTGGCAATCGCCAACATCTTCGCCGGCGACAGGATCGCGGTTGAACCGCGATGCAAAAAATCACTGCGCTTACGGGCAAACAAGTTCTTTAAAAACACCGTTACGAATGCAGAGCTGGCGCCGTGACCGGAGACATCAGCAACAAAAAACACCGCGTGATCTTCACCGACCAGGAAGTAGTCTACAAAATCGCCACTGAGATACAGTGACGGCAAAATAAAATGGCAGAATCGGTAACCTTCGACTTCCTTGGGCGTGTCGGGCAATAACAACTGCTGTACATGTTTACCCGCCTGCTGATCCTGCTGCAGATGCGTCAGGCTTTCCAACAGGTCCCGATTGGCCGCCTCGAGCTTGTGGCGATAGGCAAGATTCTCACGCTTGAGTTCACAACGCTCTACCGCGCGGTCAATCGCGTGGCGAATCACATCGCTGCTATCCGGCGGCAGCATCAAATAATCAGTGGCACCGTGGCGCACCGCCGACAGTACATCAGCGAGGCTCTCGCGACGCGACACCCCGATCAGCGGCAGTTCTCGCGGGTCGGCAGCCATTTCGTCAAGTAAGTCGATTCCCCAACCGCCCGGCAAGTCGATATCAATCATCACAATATCGATATCATCTTCGCGAAAACAGTTCAGCGCCCGGACTTTGTCATCAGTGCACAATACGTCTACACCCAGCGCTTCCAAAGCACTCAGTAGTTGCCGATGCAAGGTATCTCGCTGCTGAATCAGCAACAACCGATGGTGAAGAGATCTAGTCATTGCGCTGTTTTACCCATCTGCCACCCCGGTGGCAAGCACTGAGCCTGTGTAGGATTCACAACTGCTGTTCCCAATAGCTAAAAATCAAAGGACTCAAAATCCTCATCGCCAAAGCTATCCTGAAATTGCCCATCATTAATTAAAAACTGCCGCCGCTGCAGATAGGCATCCTTGATAAAGGTGTATTTATCACCGCTGACCAACTCGTCCGAACCCAGCAATTTCGCACGAACCTGCACCAGGTCAAGGGCCAGTAAACCCAGCTCCGCACTCAGCGGGTTAACGTCAACCAAGGGCGAGGTATAGCTATCCACGACCCGGCCGCTACCATCGCGCAGGGTACTCGGACCGAGCAACGGCAACATCAAATAGGGGCCATTACCCACCCCCCACACCGCTAGGGTTTGACCGAAGTCTTCGGACTCACGCTCCAGGCCAAGGTGACTAGCAACATCAAAAAACCCCAACACGCCCACCGTGGTGTTGATAAAAAAACGACTGGCGTCCACCAGCGCGTCCACGCCCTCGCCCTGCAAAACATCATTGGCTAAATTCTTAATCTCGCCAATATTGTTAAACACATTGCCAATCCCCTGATCGATAAAGCTCGGCGTTATTTTCTTATAGGCTTTAGCCACCGGCTTGGCAACGTAGCGATCCGCCCCCTCATTGAAGGCAAAAACATGACGATTGAAGCCCTCCCAAGGATCACGGAGATCATTGCCATAATCGCCGGCAAAAGCCAGCGGTGCTAGCAGACAAAGCACTGCACTAAGCAGTCTATGCAGGAACATACGAATATCGTTTCCCAATGGTGATCTTGCGCACACTATACCTAAAGCCCATATTAATAACACCCATGTTCAACTGCGCCGTCAGAATCGCCGGAAAGGTAGAGCACATCAGCGTTGTAGAGCTGCGTCAACAACGGCTCGGCAAACTCAGTAAGCGCCTTTTCAGCCATGCCCAGTTCCGCCGCCAACACGGCCAGAACATCTCGAGGGCGAGCCGGATTATCAAGCAATTCAAGCAGGCGTGCGGTCACCGCATTGATCTCCATAAACTCCACCTCATCGCGGCGATTGCGGTAGACCAACAAATACGTGGGCTGAGCATCGGGCGCCTGCGGCTGATAGTCGGCGCTGATACGCTGCACCGCAAATGGGTAAGCCAGCGACCAGGCCAGCGGCGAGCGCTGCAAATAGGCCTCCAACAACGACTCAGGTAAGCGCGACGGCGGCGGAAGTTGCTGCTCAGCGACATCCAAAGCCAGCTCGACCCACTCATAGTGCGCCAGCGCCGCTAAAAACACCGGGTCGTCCTCGGCCTGTCGCTCGTTGCACAGATAGTGCAGAAACTCCTCGGCGATCTGCAAAAAATAGGGGCTTTTGCATCGGTGGACACGCATAAAATCCCGCACCAAGCACTGCCAAGCAGCCCCGTCAAACAGGCTGCGGCACACCGGGAAGCCACCGCTGATAAAGCCCTCGATATTTTTGTAAAACAACTCTCGATAGATCGCCAGGCGCCGCGACTCCACATCCTCCGGGCCCCGGTGTGCCTCGGGGTCGCGCAGATAGTCGGTTAACTGCCGCTGTCTCTGCTGAAAAGACTTCATCGCACACCCGCCGCCGGCATCAGTGCCGCCCGCTGTTGTGCGAGGCGAATCTGCCCGAGCTCCGCGAGCAGCTCAGCCATCGGCGGAAAATTAAAGTCCCGCTCTAACAGCGTTGGCAATGGCCCACACAGCGCATAGGCCTCATCCAACAACTGCCATACGGGATCGATCACCGCCGCCCCATGGGTATCGACCTTAAGATCCGCAGCCTCGTCGAAGTGCCCGGCAATATGCATATACTTTGCGCGATCCAGCGGCAGCTCCCGTAAAAATACTCGCGGATCATAACCATGGTTAACGCTGTTCACGTAGATATTGTTTACATCCAGCAACAAGCCGCAGTCGGCCTCGTGCAACACCGCAGAAATAAACTGTGACTCGCTCATCTGTTGGCCAGGGGCCGCGTAGTAGGAGGCATTTTCCAGCAATATTTTGCGCCCCAAGCGCTGCTGCACCTGCACTACACGCTCGGCGACATGACTGACAGCATCTTCAGTAAACGGTATCGGCATCAAATCGTACAGGTGGCCATCGTCGCCGCAATAGGTCAAATGCTCACTGTACAAGCGGCAGTCAAAGCGCTCGATAAATTCGCCAATGGCGTCGATCAGCTGCCAATCCAAGGGGGCAAAGCCACCAATATTGAGACTGAGGCCGTGCAGTGTGACGGGGAAGCGCTCGGCCAGCTCGCGAAAGGCACGACCGAAGCGGCCGCCCAAACCAATCCAGTTTTCCGGCGCCACTTCCAGAAAATCAACATCGTCGAGCTGCAAATCGGCAAATTCACCCAGTAAGGCGCGCCGCAGCCCCAAACCCGCCGCCTGTGCCGCTAGCGGCGGCGCTATCGCTGTATGTAGTGATGGCCCTGCACTCAAAGCAAAACTCCCTAACGACCGTTTGTCAGGCAAAGACGCGCCGTTCAACTGATTGTTACATCGTTCTTCAAGGCCTTCCACAATTGCTTCAGCCGTTTTTCCGACACGCTCTGCGCGGTTCCCAAGCGCTGGGCAAACAACGACACGCGCAGTTCCTCCAACAACCAGCGGTACTCGCGCAGGGCTGGCGACTGGCGCCAGAGTCGCGGCGTCGACGCCAGCAAATCATCCAACTGCTCTTGCAGTGGCGCGATCACCAGTGTGCACTGCCTATCCCGCTGATAGTGACCATCAAGTTTGGCGAGGCGCTCTTCTATGGCCGCCAAGTACCGCGGGTAATGGTGCAGCGCTGGTGGCGACACAGTGTAGATAAAGTCCTCAAAGAACAGGCCACTAAGCTGTCGCTGAATATCATTGATACTGTGTATCCAGCTCAGGCTATTGAGTTTTTTTAGCTGGCGGCGAATGCGTGCATACGCCGCCAGGATCTCACTCAACAATTTCGCACTGCGCTCCGCTTGCTCGACAAACTGCCCGCGGCCACTTTCCCAAAGCGCGTCAAAATCATCGCGATGACGCGGTAGGGCTGCTTCCTCTGCCATAAACGCCTGCCGCGCAGCCATCAACAAGCAGGACTCCAACCAGGCCTTTCGCTGCTGGCCACAGGCGGCAAACTCCAACTGTTGCGCATTACCTTTAAACAGCGTCGCGCGCAGCGTCTTACACTGCGCCGGTAGACGCAGCAGCAGTAAGCGTAAGATCCCCCGCTCACTCTGCAGGGCCGCCTCCTCTGCGGTCTCCGCCAAGCCCAGCTCAACTTCTTGGCCGTCATCTCTTAAGCAGGGATAGGCCGTCAACGTTGCCCCCGCCTGTTTAAAACGATGCTCACTGGGCAATTCACCAAACTCCCAGCCTTGATAGCGCCGCCGCTCAAAGCCGGCCTCACTCTCCTCCGCGATGCTTTTTTGCACATCAGCGGCCAGCTGCTCGCGCAGTGCCTGGATATCTCGCCCCGAGGCCAGTCGCTTGCCCTCGTCATCCAATACAATGATATTCATGCGGTAATAATCATCGATACTGGCTGCCGACCAGGCCGGCAAATCGATCCTTGCCTCACTCAACTGCTCGAGGCGCGCCGCCAACGCCGGTAATAACGGCTCGTCACCGACAGCGAGACGGCTCAAGGCGCGGTCAACATAGTCCGGCACGGGCACCAGTTGCTTGCGCTGGGCCTTGGGCAGAGCCTTGACCAAGGCAATGCACTTTTCTCGCAACAGCCCCGGCACCAGCCAGTCAAAGCGCCCCTCTGGCACCTTGTGCAACATCGCCAGCGGTAGCGAGACACTGACGCCATCGTCAACATGGCCCGGTTCAAAGTGGTAGCTCAGCGCCAATTGAAAGTCACCGGCATGCAACTGCGCCGGAAATTGTGCAACATCGACCCCGCCCTCACTGCGCATCATCTGCGCGCGACTCATTCTGAGCTGCGCATCGGCACCGGTTTTTTTCAGCCATGACTCCAGCTGCCTGGCAGTGCTAATGCCGTCGGCGATGCGCTCGTCGTAAAAGGCATAAATCTCTTCATCCGACACCAAGATATCGCGGCGACGCGCCTTGTCCTCCAGGTCGAGGATTTCCCGGCGCAAGCCTTGGTTGTGCTGAAAGAAACCGGCATTTCCCCGGTAGCGCCCTTCAACCAAGGCCTGGCGAATCAAGATCTGGCGGGAAACCCGCGGATCGATGGGGCCGTAATGTACGCGATGGCGATCACGCAGGCACAGGCCGTAGAGCAGTGTCTGCTCATAAGCCATTACGCGGCCACTTTTGGCATGCCAATGAGGCTCGGCATAATTGCGCTTGAGCAGACTGTCGTTAACTCCCAACACCCATTCCGGCTCAATCTTGGCCACACAACGCGCAAAAAGTTGACTGGTTTCAGCCAGTTCTGCGGCAACGATCCACTTCGGGTTTTTCTTGCGCAATGACGACCCGGGGAAAATGCGCAGCTTGCGATTACGCGCGCCCAGGTACTCACGCTCCTCGGACTTATTGGCGATCTGGCCCAAGAAGCCCGGCAATAAGGCGCGATGCAGCCGCTGATAGTCTGCCGGCTCATCGTTTAAGCGCAACTGTAACTGGCGACACATCAACAGCAGCTGATGATGTACCTCGCGCCACTCGCGCATGCGCGTCCAACTCAAAAATTCTTTTTTGCACAGCCGCCGCCACTGACTAGCGCTCAGCGCCTGGCGCTGCTCTTCGGCATACTCCCACAGCGCCACGTAGGCCAAAAAATCCGAGCCCTCCTGCCAGAAACGTCGGTGCTGCTCATCCGCCGCCTGTTGTTTATCGGCAGGCCGTTCGCGAGGATCCTGGATGCTGAGCGCACTGGCGATAACCAACATCTCGCGCAAGCAGTGCTGTTCGGCAGCAGCCATAATCAGCCGAGCAATACGCGGGTCTACTGGGAAGCGCGCCAGCGACCTACCCAGCTCGGTCATGCGCTCGCCATCGACAGCTCCCAGCTCGCTCAACAGCGAGAAGCCATCGCGAATCAGCCGGCTGTCAGGAGCGTCGACAAAGGGAAACTTGCGAATATCGCCCAGCCCCAACTGCAGCATTTGCAAAATGACCGCCGCGAGGTTGGTGCGTTGAATTTCCGGTTCAGTAAATGCGGGCCGGCGCTCGTAGTCCTCGCGACTGTAGAGCCGGTAAGCGATGCCCTCTGCCACCCGGCCACAACGGCCCGCGCGCTGATTGGCACTGGCCTGAGAAATGGCCTCAATGGGCAAGCGCTGCACCTTACTGCGCACGCTGTAGCGGCTAATGCGGGCAGTACCGGCATCGATCACATAGCGAATACCGGGCACAGTCAGCGACGTCTCCGCCACATTGGTCGCCAACACGACCCGCCAGCCCCGCCGCCCGCCACTGTCGAAGATACGTTGCTGCTCGCGAGCACTCAGCCGGGCGTAAAGCGGCAAGACCTCGGCACCCGGCAACTGCGCGTCGCGCAGGTGCTTGGCAACCTCGCGGATATCCCGCTCGCCACTGAGAAACACCAGCGTGTCACCGCGGTGTTGCGCGCCCTCGGCCATCAGCTCACGCAGCACCGCTGCCACGGCTTCACCGAGATCCTGCTCGCCACTCAACTCCTCCAGCGGCCGGTAGCGGTATTCCACAGGGTAGCTACGCCCCGATACCTCAACGACCGGGGCATTGTCGAAATGGCGAGAAAATCGCTCAACATCGATGGTCGCCGAAGTAATAATCAGCTTCAAATCGGGCCGTTTCGGCAACAGGGTTTTCAGGTAACCGAGCAAAAAGTCGATGTTCAGGCTGTGCTCGTGAGCTTCATCGATGATGATGGTGTCATAGTGACTGAGAAAACGGTCGTGACTGATTGCCGCCAGCAAAATACCATCGGTCATCAGCTTGATATAACTGCCCGCAGAAGTCTGCTCCTGAAAGCGCACCTGGTAGCCCACGGCCTCGCCCAGCGGTGACGCCAGCTCGTCGGCAATGCGCTGGGCGACCGTGCGTGCCGCCAGACGCCGCGGCTGGGTGTGAGCGATCATGCCGTTAATACCGCGCCCCATTTGCAGGCACAGCTTGGGCAACTGCGTAGTTTTACCCGAGCCGGTTTCACCGGCCACGACCACCACTTGATGGCTGTCTATCGCCCTGCGAATATCCTCAAGGCGCTGACTGACCGGCAACTGCTCCGGAAAATGCAATGCCGGCACCGCCGCTCGGCGACGCTGCAGCAACGCCACCGACGCCGCCAAATCGCGACTGAGCTGCTCAGCCGCAGCCGCCACGTCCTCACCGCCCTGTTGCCTGCCTTGCAATTGCTGTAAGCGACGGCGAAGGCGGAACTGTTCCGGCATATAACACTGTCCCAGCAGTGCTCTCAATTCTTTCCAGTCAGTGGCAGACATAGCACCCTAAAAATAAAAAGGGCGCCACATAGGCGCCCTGCTAAGCTGTTGCGCGATCTAGCTAGCGCGCTTGGCCATTTCCTCATCGCGAAGCGTGCGACGCAGCACTTTGCCGACATTGGTCTTAGGCAGCTCATCGCGAACCTCAATATAGCGCGGCATTTTATAGCCGGTGAGGCGCTCACGCAAAAAGTCCTTGAGTTCTTTTTCGTCAATCTCGCCCTGCTTGGGGGCGACAAAGATTTTCACCGCCTCGCCTGACTTTTCATCGGGCACGCCGATAGCCGCGCACTCGGCAATATTCGGGTGCGAGCTCAGCACATCTTCAATCTCATTGGGATAGACGTTAAACCCCGACACCAGAATCATGTCTTTCTTGCGATCGACAATTTTCAGATAGCCGTCTTCCTGCACCACGGCCACGTCGCCGGTGTACAGCCAGCCATCTTTGATGGTTTTTTCCGTCTCGTCAGGGCGCTGCCAATATCCCATCATCACCTGGGGACCGCGGATACACAGCTCACCGCGCTCACCGATGCCCACATCATTGCCCTCGTCATCTACCAAGCGAACCTCGGTACCGGGCAGCGGCAGGCCGATCGTGCCAACTTGATTGGCACCGCCTGGGTTTATCGACACCACTGGCGACGTCTCGGTTAGACCATAACCTTCAAACACCTCAGTTCCGGTCATTTCCTTCCAGGTTTTGGCCGCGCCCGCAGTCAGCGCCATGCCGCCCGACAGCGTCACCTTGAGCTTGGAAAAATCCAGGCCGGCAAATTCTGGGTGTTTACAAAGCTGCACAAACAGGGTGTTGATGCCACTCATCCCCGTCCACTGATAACGCTTCATTTCCTTAATCACACTATCCAGCTCACGCGGATTAGGGATCAGCACCGAGTGGTTGCCCTGCAACATCACCACAAAAGTCAGCATAAATGAGTAGATATGGTACAGCGGCAGCGGGGCGATAAAGGTCTCAGCGCCGCTGACCAAACCGTAGCTGGAAAAGTTTTCGCGGCTCTGCAACACATTGGCCATCAGATTGCGGTGACTAATCATCGCCCCCTTGGAAACACCAGTGGTTCCACCGGTGTATTGCAGCAGTGCCAGCGCTTCCTGGTCCGGCGCGGCCTTTCGGTACTGTTGGCTGCTGCCCTTTGCCAGCGCTTTACGCAGGCTGATGGACTTCTTAAATTTAAACGGCGGTACGGCTTTTTTCACATACTTCAAGGCCGCGTTGATCAGCGTGCGCTTAAGCGGCGGGTGCAAGTCGCCCACCTCAGTGACGATAACCGTCTCAACACCACTATCGGCCACCACCGCGGCCGCGGTCTCGGCAATATTTGCCAGTACCACAATCGCCTTGGCGCCGGAGTCATTGAGTTGGTGCTTCAGTTCTCGTTCGCTATACAGCGGGTTGGTATTCACGACGATCATGCCGGCGCGCAATGCGCCAAACAGCACTACCGGGTACTGCAAAATATTGGGCATTTGAATGGCAATGCGGTCACCCGCCTGCAGGCCGCTGTGCTGCTGCAGATAGCTGGCAAACTGTGCCGACAAACGGTCCAGGTCGGCATAACTCAGCGTGTGGCCAAGGCAGCTCACAGCGGGGTTTGCGGCGTATTCACTGACACAGTGGTCAAACATGCCAACTAAATTTGGAAATTGCGTTAAATCAACGTCGTTGGATAGACCAATCCGTGATCTCGCGGCGTTAATAACTTCTGCAATATGCTGTTGGTGATCAGACAAGGTCGCCCCCTCGGTGTATTTTTGTTATGGCCATATCGTCGTAGGCGCCAAAGACACAGGGCCTGGGCGCTAATTCACTAAGCCGGGCAAGCTAACGGCATTTGTGTTCACTGTCAACAAGCAGGCCCTAGCTGTCGCGAAACTGGTCCGGGTCCACAAACATCAGCCGCAAACGCAGATTCGCCGGCTGTCGCTGGTCAATACCCAGCACTAAGGCATTGATTTCGCCTTTAGTTTGACTGATCACCGGTACAAAAATCACATGCTCAGCGCCCTCTTGGTCGCTCATGAGCTGCGGCGTATTACCTGTTTTAAGAAAACGGGCATAACTGTCGACCAGCATCAATAGTTGATTGCGAAATGCGGTGAAGTTGAGCTGGCCGCGAAACTCATCATAGTTCATATCAAGGCTCACGCGCAGCAGCGAGCCATCTTCCATTTTCACATCATTGAGCAGTACCGCTTTACCGTCCGCCAAGGCCCGAAAAAAGCGCTTCGCATCACTGCGTTGAGCATCGACGATACAGTTCTTCAGTAGCGACGACGCCAATAACATCAGTGCCGGTATCTCAATATTCACATTCATTATCGATATTCCAATCCATCGTTAATCGGGCCAGGCATGCTAAAGCAAGGCCTCCAAGGGTACCAGTATCAGTCACTTGCTCCCGCTTCTAGCCAATCCAAGCGGTGGCAGGCTACCGCGGCTCCGCTAGTGGCGCGGCGCAGCCACGGCGGCTGCAATAGACATTCCGGCTGGGCATAGGGGCAGCGCCCGGCAAAGCGGCAGCCCATGTCGCTACTCAGGGGCGTGGGCAGTTCAGACGCCTGGTCTCGCGCCACCACCGCCAGTGGCGACGGCGCCAGTACCGGCTCGGGATGGGCGGCCAGCAACTGCCGGGTATAGGGGTGCAAGGGCTGTTCGAGGAGCTGCCAACAGGGGGCTAATTCCAATAGCTCGCCGAGGTACATCACGGCGATACGATCCGCCAAGCTGCCCAACACCGCCAAGTCGTGGGTAATGAAGATCATCGCTGTCGCACTGTCGCGTTGAATCTCGCGCAGCAGCTGCAGAATCTGGGCCTGTACAGACACATCCAGTGCCGACACCGCCTCATCACAGATCACCAGTTGCGGCTCGGTGATAAAAGCCCGGGCGATGCCCACGCGTTGGCGCTGACCGCCAGACAGTTGATGGGGATAGCGGCCCGCGAAACGCTGGCCCAAACCGACCCGCTCCAACCACTCATCAACCCGCGATCGCAAGGCCGCGCCGCGGCAACCACGCTGCTGCAGGGGCTCGGCGAGGCTAGCGGCAATCGTCATACGGGGGTTCAGGCTGGCGTAACTGTCTTGAAACACCATTTGAATATCGCCACCTTGCGCGCGCAGGGCGCTGCCGCTGCGGCGCCGCGATAAGCGCTGGCCAGCAAAATAGATATCGCCACTAGACGGTGTTTCCAGCCCGGCAATCAACCGCCCCAAGGTCGACTTGCCCGAACCGCTCTCGCCCACCAGGCCCAATACTTCGCCGGCCGCCAGCGAGAGACTCACACCGTCCACCGCCGCCAGATATTCATCACCTTGGGCAAAATGACAGCTGAGCAGTTCCACACGCAGCAGTTCCGTCATCGCCGCCACCGCCAGCGCAAAGGGTGCTCCGCATGCCAGCGCCAACAGCGCACCGCGCTGCCATCCGGCGTCAACAGCGTTGGCGGCGCCTCCTCACAAATTGCCATGCGCTGCGTACAGCGCGGCGCAAACGCACAACCCGATAACGGTCGACTCAGATCCGGCGGACTGCCGGGAATCGCCCGCATCGGCTCGCGGCTGTGCAACTTCGGCACCGCCGCGCGCAGCGCTTCGGTGTAAGGGTGAGCCGCAGCGCTAAACAGGGCCTGGCGAGTAGCCGACTCCACTGTCTCACCGGCGTACATCACCGACACCGTATCGGCGATATTCGCCACCACACCGAGATCGTGGCTGATAAACAGCAAGCTCGTGCCCTGCTCGCGCTGCAACTCTCTCAGAAGAGCCAGCACTTCCGCCTGCACGGTGACATCGAGTGCGGTAGTCGGCTCGTCGGCAATCAATAATTGCGGCCGGCAGGCCACCGCCAGAGCGATCATCACCCGCTGCAACATGCCTCCAGAAAACTCAAAGGGATACTGCCCCATTCGCTGCTCTGCGCGGGCAATGGATAGGCGCTCGAGCAGAGCAATCGCCGCGCGACGCGCCTGATGGCGAGACATATTGCGGTGCAACTGAAAGGACTCGCACAGCTGACTGCCTACACTTTGCGTGGGATTGAGGGCCGTCATCGGATTTTGAAAAATCATCGCGATCCGGCGCCCTCGCCAGTGTCGCCAATCACCGTGGCCCTGCGGCGGCAGGGCCTGTCCCGCAAGCTCCAGCCCGCCGGCAGTCAGCAGCGAATTAGCCGGCGCCAAGCCCAACAGACACATTGCCGTCAGCGACTTACCACTGCCCGACTCCCCCACCAGCGCCCGGCACTCACCGTCTTGCAGACTGAAAGAAACCTCGCGCAGTGCCGCGGTGTCGCCGATACGCAGCGCCAACTGTTCTACCCGCAACAAACTCATTGCGCCAAGCCTCCGCTGCGCTTATCACTGACATCGCGCAGTGCATCACCGAGAATATTGAAAGACAGCACCGCAATACTAATCATTGCCGCCGGCCACAATAATTGCCTGGGTTGCGACAACAGGGTTTTGATTCCGTCGTTGCACATCGCCCCCCAGGATGTGCTCGGCGGCGACACCCCCATACCAATAAACGACAAAAAAGCTTCAGTAAAAATCGCCTGCGGGATGGCAAAACTAAAGGCGACCAGCAGCATCGGCAGCACATTGGGCAAAATATGCCGCCACAGCAAGCGCGCGCTGCCGACCCCCGACAAACGCGCTGAATCGATGAAGGCCTGACTGCGCAGCGCCAATACCTGGCCGCGAATCAGCCGTGCACTGCTCGGCCAACTGAGCAATAACATAGCCAAAATCAGCGGTAAAATGCCGTTTTCTCCCGGGCCTATACCAAAGGCAATACGCAGCAGGATCATAAACAGCAAGAACGGCAGCGCCACCACGAAATCCGCCAGGCGCATGGCAAACTGGTCGAAACTGCCGCCGACATAGCCAGCCAGGCCGCCAAACACACTGCCAAAACCGATAAACAGCAGCGGCGCGACAATGCCGACAAACAGCGAACTGCGGCCGCCAGCCATCAAGCGCGCGAGCAAATCTCGCCCCAGGGCGTCAGTACCCATGGGGTGAGCCGGCAACATCACAAACTCGGGGAGCCGCCCATCATCCGCACCGACCAGGCCCTGTAATTGAGCTTCAAACAAGGAGATCGCCGGCTCGGGACGGGTTTCGACCGAAAACAGCTGAAGGTTGGTATCGGCATCGACCAGGGTATAGCGGTACACCTTGCGGCGCAGTTGCAGGTGATCTTCATAAGCGCGCGCGCGTCCCTGCCACAGCGGCAAACCTAAACCCGGCTGCCGGGCATCGGCGCGGTACAGGCGATAGCGTTTAACACCAGCCGGCGCCGGCCAGCGCAACTGAACCCGTTCAGTATTACTCTCCAGCACCTGCAGTCGCCGCGGCGGTATTGCCGGCAGCGGCGCGGCCCGCTCACCGTCAACCAAACGCGCAGCCAGCGCCGGTGTCGGCCCCCGAGAGATTTGTGAAAGCCATTGCTGGCTGGGGTCCTGAGACCACAGCAATGGTCCCAGGACAACAAACATCACCATAGCCAGCGCGGTCACCGCCGCCAGCAGCAAGGCCGTGCGCGGGCGGGCGACCGGCGCGACCGCCGGCGCCGGCGCAAGGACTTCTGGCGGCTGCCAGGGCGCAAAACGAAAAACCGGAATAGCCATCAGCTACGCCCCCGAACCAGACGGATACGCGGGTCGATCAGCCCATAACTAATATCAACCAAGACCACCACCAACACCAGGAAGGCGCCGTAAAACACCGTGGTTCCCATAATCACCGTGTAATCCAACTGCTGCACCGCCTGTACAAAATAACGGCCCAGACCGGGAATAGCGAAGATCAATTCAACAACAAACCCACCGGTGGTGATGGCCGCAATGGACGGCCCCAGCTCCGTCACCACTGGCACCAGCGCGTTGCGCAACTGATGGCGCCAAAAAAGACGACCGCCGCTGATCCCCCGCGACCGCGCCGCGAGAATATAGTCACTACTCAACACCTCCAGCATTGCGGCGCGACTGAGCCGGCTTAAATAGGCCATAGTTCCCAGCCCCAGCACCAAAGCCGGCACCCAAATATGGCTCAAACCGCCCCAACCGGCCACCGGCAACACCGTAGCACCGGCGGCCTGGTTAAGCCTTACGATTAGCAATTGAGCAAGCCCGGCGATCACAAAGCCGGGAACTGAAATGGCGGCAATCACGGCAAAGATCAATAGTCGATCCGGCCAGCGATTGCGGTAATGCGCCGCCACACTGCCCGCTGCAACCCCACCTACCAGGGCGATGGCGATAGCCGTCAAGCCAAGCAGCGCCGACACGGGGAAGTGCTCGCGGATAATATCGTTGACCCGGCGGTTTTCCTGGGTAAAAGAAATACCGAAATCGCCGCGCAGCATATTGCCTAAAAACAACAGGTACTGCTGCCCCAAAGGCTGATCGAGACCATAGCGCGCCTCCAACTGCGCGCGTACCGCCGGCGACATCGCCTTGTCCTGCGTCAGTGGATCGCCGGGCACCGCGTGCATGGCAAAGAACGTCGCCGTGGCGATAAACCAAATCGTCAGCATTCCCGACAACAGCCGGCGAACAATAAAATTCAACATTGCTTAGGGCTCTATCCAGGCATCGCGAAAATTGGGATCGCCACCAAACACCGAGCGGCGCACACCGCGCAACTTGGGATGCTGTACGTAGAGCATGGCATTTTCATAGGTGGGCAGTATCGGCACATCGTCCACCACCAGGTCTTGCAGCCTTGCCATTGCCGCAAAGCGGCGCTGCGGATCTGCGCTGTGCTGCGCCTCGCTCACCAGCCGGTCATACTCTGGGTTGTGGTAGCGGCCGCGATTATTATCGTTCCACGACGCAAACAGGTCCGCGAACGTCATAATATCATCGTAGTCAGGCCCCCAAGCCGCCGCCGCAATATCAAAGTCCCCGCGCCGCATTTTTTCAAGCCGTTGTTTAAACACCTGCTGATCAATGCGCAGATCCAGCCCCAAACCGCGTTTTAGTAAGTACTGATAATACTCCGCCTCCTGCAGCGCTCTGGGGCTGTCGCCGGCCAGCAACATCAGCGGCGGGAAATCCGTCAGCCCCAGCTCCTGTCTGGCGCGCTCGAGGTGGCGCCTCGCCACCGCCAAATTGGGACGAATACGCGACACCGGATACTCTTGCCGAAACGACTGCTGGCGGCCGCGCACGGTTACCGGAAACAGCGAATACGCCGGCAACACACCGGGTAAACCGATGATTTTATTGACCAGAGCATCGGGGTCGAGCACGTACTGAATAGCCTTGCGGAAATGGCGATTGGCGCTAATGCGCCCGGCGCGGAAATTAAACTCCAAAAAAAATAACGAGCCGCTGTGGAAGTGACGTATCTCGTAACCGCGCTTGACCGCCTCATCCAGCAAGCCCGTATCGAGGCTGGCCAGCGCAATCTGGCCGTCACGAAAGAGATTAAATTGCGCCCCCGGGTCGGCAGTGATATACGGCATATCGATCTGTTCAATGCGCAGCGCGGCGCTGTCCCAGTACTGTGGGTTGCGACGCAGCCGCAGCGCGGCACCATGCACCCACTTATCGAGAACAAACGGCCCGTTGAACAGCAATTTGTCCGCATCGGCCGCGTAACGCCGCCCCCACTGGGCGACCGCATCACTGCGCAAGGGCATATAACTCATAAATGCGGTCAGGCTTAGAAAATACGGACAGGGCTGCTCGAACTCCACGTGCAATTCACCTGGCGAGACCGCGCGGACACCCAATGCAGAGGGTGACAACTGGCCTTCGTTAATTGCTCTCGCATTCTTGATAGGGAAAAAAATAAACGCGTATTGCGAGGCGGTATCCGGCCGCAGTGCATACTGCCAGGCAAACACAAAATCCTCGGCGGTCACCGCCTTGCCATCACTCCAGCGCGCATCTTCACGCAGCCAAAACCGCGCACCATTCTCGCTAAGCTGCCAGCGTTCAGCGACCCCGCCCAACAACTCACCGTCGGCACCATAGCGCAGCAGGCCTTCCATAATATGGGACAGGACAAAGCTGGCAATCGTGTCTGTTGCCCGAGCCGAATGCAGGGTTGGCGGCTCCGTGGCAAGCGCCAGGCTCACGCGGCGCGCGTCCGCATCCACTGCCTGCGCCTGTATTGCGCCGCTGTTTAAACACAACAACACCGCGACCCAACACCTCAGCATTACAGATTGCACGACTTTCACTGTTACAATACGCCCCGCCTTTCCCATAGCTTTTTGCAGGCCTCTCATTGGACGACCGCGACAATCCCTACTCTATCGAATGTGCCCGCCTACAGTGGCAGGAAGGCATACCCAGTGCCAGCGACTACGGCGATGTGTATTTTTCCCGCGATGACGGCCTAGCGGAAAGCCGCTATGTATTTCTCGACCACAATCAACTCGAAGCGCGCTGGCGAAAACTGCCGCCCGACACCAGCGGTCGCTTTACTGTGTGCGAAACCGGCTTTGGCACCGGTCTGAATTTTTTATTGACCTGGCAGCTGTGGCGCGACTGTGCTCCAGCCGGTTGGACACTGCACTACATCTCCTGCGAAAAACATCCGCTGCAGGCGGCCGACCTGAACCGGGCACTGAACGCCTGGCCCAGTCTCGAACCGCTGTCCTCAATTCTACAGGACAATTATCCGCCGCTGATACCGGGTCAACACCGCAGACTATTACACAATTCACAAGTTTGCCTAGATTTGTTGTGGGGCGATATCGCCGACACCCTGCCGCAATTACTGGACAGCGTGAGCCCCGATAGCGGCACGCAGGCGGGCAGCGGGCCTGTCGACGCCTGGTTTTTAGACGGCTTTGCCCCAGCCAGCAATCCCGGAATGTGGCAACCGGCGCTGTTTGACGCCATGGCTCGACTCAGCCACCAAGGCAGCAGTTTTGCCACCTTCACTGCCGCCGGTATCGTCAAGCGCGGCCTGCGCAACCGCGGCTTTGTGGTTAACAAGGTCAAGGGGTTTGGCCGCAAGCGCGATATGCTCGCCGGCTATTTCGCCGCGGCGCCTGCTGCGGCGCCCGACGATGGCCTAACGCCCAGTCATTTACCCTGGCATCAACCCGCCGCCCGCCACAGACCGGCGACCGCCATTGTTATCGGTGGCGGACTAGCCGGCTGCAGTACAGCCCGTGCGCTGGCCGAACGCGGTGTACAGGTAACCGTAATAGAACGCTCGGCGGCAATCGCCAGCGCCGCCTCGGGCAATCCCCAGGGCGTGCTGTACACCAAACTGTCTCCCGAACCCGGCGCGCTCAACCTGTTTACCCTCAGCAGTTTCCTTTACGCCCAGCACCACTATCGGCGCATCGCAGCGGCAGGCCCATTAGAGGGCGAATTTTGCGGCGTACTGCAGCTGGCCAATAGCCCGCGCGAGAAGCAACTCCTCGAGCGCTTGCAATCGCAACTGGGCAACCACGACTGGCTGGAATTTGTATCACCGCAACAGGCTTCTGCACTCAGCGGCATCCCCATTGACCGACCCGGTATTTTCTACCCCGACGCCGGCTGGCTATCGCCACCGGCGGTCTGCCGCGAGCGCTGCAATCACCCGGGCATCACTGTGGTCAATCACTGCGAAGCCATCGAACTGAGCGATGACGGCGAGCAATGGCAGGTAATCAATGCTGGCGGCGAAGTGATTGCCCAGGCCGAGGCGGTGGTCATTGCCAACAGTCACGACGCCGGCCAGTTCAGTCAAAGCCACTACCTGCCACTGCGCAAAATCCGTGGCCAGCTCAGCTATTTCGACAGCGCCGCCATCACCCATCCCCCGCGCTGCGTCGTTTGTCACGAAGGTTATTTCGCTCCCGCCCTCCGCGACCAGTTCTGCATTGGCGCCAGTTTTAATCTCAAACAAGCCGACACCGAGGTGCGCGACGATGATCATCAGTTCAATATCGACACCCTGGCAAAACTTAACCCCCAGCTTCTGATCAGCGGCAGCTGGCCCAGCGGCGGCCGCGCCGGCCTGCGCTGCGCCAGCCCAGACTACCTGCCCATAGTCGGCGCGCTGCCCGATATCGGGGCCTTTGACCAGGATTACGCCGCACTGCGCAAAGACGCCCGCCAGTCGATCAACCGCACTGGCCGCTATCAACGCAATCTCTATGTCAACGTTGCCCACGGCTCTCGCGGACTGACATCCACCCCGCTGGCAGCCGAGCTTCTCGCCGCCTATCTCTGTGGCGAGAGCCGGCCACTGCCGCGGACACTCTGTGAAAGTGTATCGCCTGCACGATTTTTAATTCGCGATCTGATGCGCAACCGCCGCTAACCGGGCATCATCATAAATGTCACCTACATACTGAGCTGGCGTATAACAACAACCGGGGGCGGCCCCTTGGAGGCTTGAATGGACAACATCGACGCATTGGCGCAGCGCCTGCAACAATTGGAAGACATCGCGGCCATCACCGCGCTGAAATACCGCTATCTCAACGCCTGTGACGCCAAGCAGCCCGAGCAAGTGTTGGCCTGCTTCGCCGCAGGGCCCATCAATATCGATTTCGGTCATATCGGTCGATTCGACAGTCGCGAGGCCTTTGTAGAGGTTTTTACCGAACTGGGCTGCCATCCCCATATCGTCGACCTGCACCACGCCCAAAATCCGCTGATCCACATCGACGGCCCCAACCTCGCCAGCGGCAATATCGGCCTGCATTTTCAAAGCATTAACACCCGCGATAAGACCCGCTTACAGATGGGGGGGCACTACCGTGACCAATATCAGCGCATCGACAATCAATGGCGTATCACTGCCAGCTGTTTCAACGTCACCGCGGTGGAAATGACAGACTTTTCAGGCGGGCAAAGCGTCGTCACCTATGTTGGCAATTGCATGCCCCAACGTTAGTCAAGGCCGCGGAATAGCTGCGCCGACACATCGTCGGGCAGCGCCGCGCCCACTGCGGTTCCGGCAAATAGTGCAGACCTAAATTCACTGCGACTCGGCCGGCGCTCATTCCAGTCGGTGACGATCTGCCGATTACTGAATCGCCATTCACCGTTGCAGCGGCGATAGCGGTCGAGATAGCGGCCTCCGACCAGCAATTCCTCTTCCCCCTGGGGGCCGCGATAACGGTGGTAGGCCTGACAGTAAACTTCACCCACCGCGCACTCGCCCTGCAACGCAATTAAATGATTGCTCACCGAATGTACCGTTAGCAACATATTGTCGAGCTGACTGGGCAGCCAGCGAATATAGTCAGCTGCGCTGCCCTGAAACATCGCCCCGTGGTCCTCCGTGGCATCGCTGTGATATAGCGCCGGCAGCGCGTCGTAGTCTTTGCGATCCACCGCCCGACAGTACCGCAACACCAATTCCTGAATCGCCTGTTTGGCGAGTAACGACTCCAAACTATGCTCGTTATGCATCTACCCACTATCTCCCATATGTGATCAACGCCCGGCCAAAGGTGCGCAAGCCGCCGAGAACTGGCATAGTAAGGCCACAGACCAATGCCTAGACTACCTACTAGCCGTGTGTAAATATTTCCTTCACCGCTATCTGTACCTGCTGACTACGATCGCTGCGCTGCTTATTCCCAGCACATACGCCGAACAGCGCTCTGCCGGCGCCGAACCCCAACTTCCCTTCGAAATCCTTGCACGCTACCCCCACTCCAGTAACCTGTTCACCCAAGGGCTGGAGTTATTCCATGGTGAACTCTACGAAAGTAGCGGCCTCTATGGCCAGTCCAAGCTTGTCGCCCGCCCCTTTCCGCCACCGCCCCCCCCCCCGTCGCCAACACTGCGCGGCGTCACCCTGGACAAGCAGCTATTTGCCGAAGGTTTAAGCTTTCATCACGGCCGCCTGTATGTGCTGACTTGGCGCGCGGGCCAATTACTGGAAATCGACCCCGAGCGCTTTACCTTGTTGCGGCGTCACCCCTTTGAAGGGCAGGGCTGGGGACTGTGCTACCACCGCCAGAGAAAGATGTTTGCCATGAGCGATGGCAGCGACCAGCTGCAATGGCGCCTCGCCAGCGACTTTAGTCTAGTTGAGCGCCAGGCCCTGCGGGGCAGCGGCGATTATCAGCGGCTCAACGAACTGGAGTGCCACAGTGACTATGTGTTGGCCAATCGCTGGAAAACCAATGAAATCGTCGTGATACAGGCCAGCAGTGGCCAAGTGCTAGGCACCCTGGATCTCAGCGTGTTGCAACCCCCGGGCCTGCATGAAGAAGCCGTGCTCAACGGCATCGCCTACGACGCCAGAGACGACAGCTGGCTTGTAACGGGCAAACTCTGGCCCCATATCTATCGCATACGCATTACCCTACCCGCTACATTAGCGACCGGGACCACCACAAGTGCCCAGTAAAAATGCTAGGCTGCTCCCCTACTACCCTTAACAAGACAGGATGATATGACCGCAATCGCGACCACCGCTGCCCACCCCGCATTTGAATTACTGCACAGCGAAACCATCGACGCCCTGGGCGTGACGCTGAGCGAATACCGTCACCGCAAAACCGGCGCCAGCCATTACCATATCGCCGCCGACAACCCGGAAAACGTATTCCTTGTCGCCCTGCGCACCGTGCCCAATGACTCCAAGGGCGTGGCCCACATTCTCGAACACACCGCACTGTGCGGCAGCGAAAAATACCCGGTTCGCGACCCTTTCTTCATGATGATTCGGCGCTCCCTGAACAGCTTTATGAATGCCTTTACCAGCTCTGACTGGACCGCCTACCCCTTTGCCAGCAGCAACCGTAAAGATTTCGACAACTTGCTGCAGGTATACCTGGACGCCGTGTTTTTCGCGCGACTACATCCACTAGACTTTGCCCAGGAAGGCCATCGCCTGGAATTTACTGAGCGCGACAACCCCGACTCTGCACTGCAGTTCAAAGGCGTGGTGTTCAATGAAATGAAAGGCGCTATGAGCTCAGTGCCCAGCCGACTGTGGCACACGCTGTGCAAATATCTGTTCCCGACTGTCACCTATCACCACAACAGCGGTGGCGACCCCGAAGCCATTCCCGACCTGAGTTACGATGAACTCAAAGCGTTTTACAACACCCACTACCACCCCAGTAACGCCATCTTTATGAGCTATGGCGACATCACTGCCGCCGAGCATCAAGCGCGCTTTGAGGAGCTGGCACTGTCGCGTTTTGAGGCCCTCGACAATAGCATCAGCGTGCCCGATGAAAAACGCTACCACGCACCGATTCGCGCCCACGAGGCCTATCCACTGCCGGCCGGCGACGACCCCAGTGGCAAAACCCACATCGTGGTGTCTTGGCTGCTGGGCAACAGCAGTGACCTGGACAGCCTACTAGAGGCACAATTGCTGGCCGGAATTCTGCTCGACAACAGTGCCAGTCCACTGATGCATGCCCTGGAAACCAGCAAGCTTGGCAGCTCGCCATCGCCAATGTGCGGCCTGGAAGACTCAATGCGCGAAATGGTGTTGGCTTGTGGCCTCGAAGGTAGCGAGGTGGAACATATGTCAGCCGTCGAACAGCTGATACTCGGCACCTTGCAGCAATTAATAGACGATGGTGTCGATCCAGACAAGGTCGAATCCGTACTGCACCAGCTGGAGCTGCACCAGCGCGAGATCAGTGGCGACGGCTATCCCTACGGGCTGCAGCTGATTCTCAACGGCCTGGGCGCAGCCACGCACCGCGGTAATCCCATCGACGCCCTGAATTTAGACCCGGCGCTCAGGCGACTGCGCGAGAAAATTGCCCAAGCCGACTATATTCCCGGTCTGCTGGCCAATTTGCTGGACAACCCCCACCGCGTCACGCTGGTCTTCAGTCCCGACCAACAATACCAACAGCGAGCCGAACAGGCTGAACAGCAGCGCCTCGCCGCCATCAAGGCCAACCTGGACAGCACACAAAAACAGCAAATCATCGACCAAGCTGCGGCCCTTGCCGAACGCCAAACGGCAACCGAGGACGAAAGTATTCTGCCCCGCGTAGGCCTAGATGATGTCGCCCTAGAGACACCCGAATTGCCCTACCGGAACGAGGCCCTAGGTAGTCTGCCCTGCTGTATTTACGAGCGCGGCACCAACGGCCTGATCTACCAGCAGCTGCTGATCGAATTGCCGACATTGAGCGATGAGGAATTATCGCTGCTGCCGCTGTACACCCAAACCATCACCGAGCTAGGCCTCGGCGACCAGGACTATCTGCAAGTACAAGCTCACCAGGCCGCGGTATGCGGCGGCATATCGGCCTACACCAGTATGCGCGGCGACATCGACGACGAGCAGCAGACAAAAGCCTATTTAGTGCTGTCTTCCAAGGCGCTACTGCGCAATGCCGTTGCGCAAGCCAAATTAATGCGCGACACGCTGGAAGCGCTGCGTTTTGACGAGCACGATCGCATTGCCGAACTCCTTGCCCAACTGCGCGCACGCCGCGAGTCGTCGATTACCGGCAACGGCCACGGCCTTGCCATGACCGCAGCCTGCGCAGGCATGAGCCCGGTCGCACACCTCACTCAACGCCTATCCGGACTAGACGGAATTGTGGCGCTAAAGGCCCTAAGCGACGGACTGACCGGCGACGGCAAAGCTGCACTGGCCAACACCTTGCAAGACATTCACCAAAAAATAATCACCGCCAAGCGCCAGTTATTACTTATCGCTGAACAACAGGGCCTTGAAGAGCAGCGCCAGGCACTGGCCGAGGTGTGGACAGACTTCCAGAGCGACGGCACACAGGCGCTAAATAGCCCGGCGATACGCGAGCCACGGCGGGAGTTTTGGGTTGCCAATTCCCAAGTCAACTTCTGCGCCAGTGCCTACCCAACGGTCGCATCCAACCATCCGGATGCCGCCGTACTCAGCGTGTTGGCGGTATACCTGCGCAACGGCATCTTGCATCGCAGCATTCGCGAACAAGGCGGCGCTTATGGCGGCGGCGCCTCGCAGGACTCTAATATCGCTGCCTTTCGCTTTTACTCCTACCGCGACCCTCGTCTGCAGGAAACCCTGGAGGACTTCCGCAAGGCCATTGACTGGATGCTCAACACCCCGGTGAGCGACGACGCACTGGAACAGGCCATTCTCGGGGTGGTGGGCAGCATCGACAAACCCGGTTCACCGGCCGGCGAGGCCAAACAAGATTTCCACAACCGCCTGTTCGGCCGGGCCCTTGACGACCGCCGGCGCTTCCGCAGCCGCGTACTCGCCGTGCGCGCTGAAGACCTGCTGAGAGTCACTCAGCAATACCTAAAGGACGTTGAACCCAGTATCGCCGTACTCAGCAACAGTGCCATAGGTGAACAACTGCAAGACTGGCTGAACGCTCAGCAGTTTGTTCAGCGCCAGCTGTAGTCGCAACGGCGGTATTGCCGGAGGACTTGGCGGCAGGCGCCGCCAACCCTCGCCCTCGGCGAGCCGCCGCGCTAGCGGCCCGCCTCGCGCAAACGACTATACTCTGCCTGCTGCGCCGGCGTGAGCAGGCGATAGAAGTCCAACTGCGTCTGCAACACGACCCCCGTGTGGCGGGCCGCCACCGAACCCGCGCGCTGACTCATCGCGGCAATGGTTGTGCGACTGATATCCGCTAGCGGCTGCTGTCTCATGTCTTCGCGCAGCGTATCACCAGCCCGTTTCAGCGCAGCAGCTTTGCGAACATAGCGTGCAAGCAGCTTATTAACCTGTTCACGCTGCGCGCTACTGAGCTCAAGCTCGTCAACCAAAGCAGCAATACCCTCGCTACTGAGCTGATCACTGGCCCGTGCCGGCTCCAGCCCACCGCAATAAAAAACGCTGACGAGTAATAACAAACGAATCATTGATAACAGTCCTCAACCGTACAACGGCTAGCCAAGACGGCAAAGCTCGCGGATTTGCTCTGCGTCAAAACCGCGATAATGTAAAAAGCGCTGACGCTTAGCCAGCTCTCGCAGATCTGCGGGAGGGCCGCCGCCAAATTTCTTCTCACACACACTCTCTAGCCGCTGCCACCAATCAATGTCGGCAACGGCCAGCGCATGTTGAACTCCCTGTTCATCGATACCGCGCTCACGCAGTTCCAGGCCGATACGCAGTGGACCAAACCCGGCGTTGGCGCGCATACGCAGGTAACTCTCGGCAAAGCGGCTATCGGACTGCAGCCCCTCCTCAGCTAAGCGCTGCAATTGCACACTGATCTCGCTGTCGCCATCGTCAAAGCAGCGTGCCAACTTGCGTTGCAATTCAACCCGGCTGTGCTCCCGACGCGCCAACAAATCCATGGCTTTTTTTCGAATTTCCTTCGCTGACACCTCATGCTCCCGGCACTCTCGTACGTAGCCAAAACACTGAAATTAGCTACGCTAACTACGGCAAGTACTTATTCTTTTCTTTCTGTGTAAATAACACAGTACTCCCTAAACGGGCATTGACACGAAATCGAGCCAACCCGACTTTACCACCATGGAGAAATACCCAATGCTAATGCTAATGCAAATGCTGTTAAACGGAACCCGCACACTCCGCAAGGATGAAAAAGGGGCAAGCGCGATAGAGTATGCCGTCATGGCTGCGGTCTTGGTTGCGGTCATTATACTGGCCATTCAGTTACTCGACCTCGATGGCGTATTTACTGACATCAACACCGCCATTGACGCTGCAGCTTAACAAAAGTCGGCCTTACCAATAAGGCAGCTATGGCAGCAGTATTTTGACCTCGATGCTCCTTATGATCGCCATGGTACCGGTTGCGCTCAGCGACTGGTACCTGCGCCGCATCAGTAACTCACTCAATTTAGTGATACTGCTAGCGGCGCTGTGCGTGTTTTTCAGTGAGCATAGCCTCAGTTACCAAACGTGGCTAATCAATGCCGCTCTCGCCCTGTGCATTACCCTACCCGGCTATTTGCGCGGCGCCATGGGCGGCGGCGATGTCAAACTGTTACTGGCATTATCGCCGGCCTGGAACCCCGTACATTTTATGCTGGTCTTCGCAGTTGGCATTGGCACATTACTCACCATCCTCGCAGCCGCTCAAGCGATAAGTAGCTGTCGTCGCCCGGTTACCGGCAGGCTACTGACAGCAGCGCCGCTGCAGCGCGGGCTGCCGGTTGGTACCGCGATATTTGTCGGCATGATATTAACCGCAATGATCAGCGCCGCTGGCCTGATTGTATGAGCCACACAGACGCCGCTCACAGCAGGAGAACCACTGTGATGAGACTAAAAATAGCCGGGATACGCCCCTCAGTATCCGGAAAGCGCACTCAAACGGGCTCAACAGCCATCGAGTTTGCGTTAATCTTCCCCGCTTTTTTTGCCATCATCTATGCCATCGTCAGTTACGGCATGGCCTTTCTGATTTTGCAAAGCTTAACCTATGCCGGCGAGGACGCACTGCGCGCAGCCCTCGGGACAGACTGTGCGGCCGCGATCTGTACCGCCGAAGAGCTCGAGCCCATTGTCGCCCAGCAAGTGCGCGATTCACTAAGTTGGCTATCGACCAGCATCGTCAACGACTCCATTGCCGGTGACGATTTTTTTAGCTGCGATGCCAATATGCTGTGCACGGTTCGCCTCAGTGTTCCGCCAGTCCTCGGCGGACTGACCCTGCCCTTGGTTGGGCAAGTCCCAAAACTACCCGCCCAACTGGTCGGCAATGCCAGTCTGCGTATGTAACGACACACCATACAGAACGACCATATACCTATACGTAGCAGCCACGATATCGCCATTACGTCACACGATCTAGGATCAGGGCAACAGGAAGTGAGCCCACTAGGCCGCGTCAAGGAAGACTTAAACCATTGTTTACCCGTGCATTAAGGGACGAATCCATGCAAGCAAGGACTCTGAAAATTATCGCTGCACTACTCATCGTCAGCGCCGTCATTATGGGAATTATCGGCTACCGCATCAGTCAACAAGACGCCCTTCGCGATCAACAGCGCCAAACCGCCGCCTCCCAAGCTGACTCATACACCTACGCACAAAAACTGGTTATCACCACCCGTGACATCGCCAAAGGCGAGCCCCTCAGCGAGGACGCCTTGATGCAGGTTCCCTACGCGATCACCGTTGAGGGCAGTTACGCAACCGTCCAATCACTACTAGACAAACGCAGTAAACAAGCCATCCCCAAGGGCGCCATCGTTCGCAGTAGCGACTTCGAGGACAACAGTACGCTGGCCGCACAAATCCAACCCGGTTATCGCGCTGTCGCCGTCAAAGTCGACGAAGTCATTGGCACCGGTGGCTTCCTCAAACCCGGTGACTATGTGGATGTCATCTTTAACAGCCGTGCCAGTAAAGAAACCAACAACCGCAGTCTGGCTCGCAGGGTGCTGCGCGACATCCGCCTGATCGCCTTCGGCGACGAAGTCGAAGGGCAAACAACACCCCAGACCACCAGCAGCAGCAAGACAGCGACCAAGGATAAGGACAACGGCAAGCGCAGCCGCTCCGCCGTGCTTGAGGTGGCACTGGCAGATGTCAACCGGCTAATCCTCGCCGAAAGCAGCGGTTCACTGCGGCTGGTCGCCCTGGGTGAAGCCGATCAGCTCGCCCTACAGCAAAGCGATGACACCGAAGCTGAATTAGGCGAAGACAAGGCCACGGTGATGCGGGAAGTCACCGGCTTTAAGCCCGCACCGCCACCCAAATCGATCTATATGTATAGCGGCGACAAAGTTGAGACCATCCGGGTACGCAACTAATGCAGCGACCAACCGCCCACCGATACGGAGTATCCATTATGAAACAGGGAATTTTGCTTGCATTGCTGCTCACTCTAACAGCGGGCATTCAAGCGGAACCATACAAAACCCTGCGACTGGAAATGGGTGAACAGCAAATGCTGACCACCAAGTACAGCGTGAAACGCAGCGCAATTGGCCGCCCGGAGGTCGCCTCATTAAAAGTGCTGAACTCAAGAGAGTTCCTGCTGACTGCCAAACAACTGGGAGCAACCAGTTTATTGTTGTGGCAAGGCGGCAAAGAGCCCACTGAGTTTCGCATCGAGGTGATTCCAACACTACCCGCCAACAGCCGCGGGGGGGTCGCAGTAGACAACCACGGCCCCTTTGTCAGCCTGGAGGGCGAAACCCAATCGCTGGAACAGCACCAGCAGTTGCTCGCCGTCAGCGGCCCAAATGTCCTGGACAACACCAGCCAGCGCGGTGCCATACAGGTGCAAACCGATATCCGCATCGTAGAGTTTAGCCGTTCACAACTAAAGCAAATTGGCACCGCTCTGTCCTACCTTGGCAGTGACACCTCGGCGGCTAGCGGCTCTAGTGGACTGCTGCCGCTGCTCGATGGCAGCGGCCCACTGGGCGCCCTGCTCGGCCTAACCCCTGCGGGCGGAGATGCCTCGTCGATACTGGTCGGCCACGCCAAAAATGGCTTCCGCGCGGCCCTCAATGCCCTGGCGCGCAACGGTTATGCCTACACTCTGGCCCAGCCCTCCCTGGTCAGTTTATCGGGCCAGACCGCAACCTTTCTGGCCGGCGGAGAATTCCCTTACCCGGTGTCTAACCGCGACGGCCAAGTGCAGATCGAGTACAAAGAATTCGGGGTTCGGCTACACCTGACCCCCACGGTGCTGAGCGAAAATAGCATCATGCTCAAAGTCGCCCCGGAGGTTAGCGACCTCGATTTTGGCAGCGGCGTGCAAGCCGCCGGCGTATCGGTACCCTCACTGCGGGTTCGACGCACCGATACCTCGATTCAATTGGCGCCCGGTGAAAGCTTTATCATCAGCGGCCTAGTCAGCCGCAACACATTTACCAACGCAGACCGGGTACCTGGACTGGGCGACATCCCCGTTCTCGGTGCACTGTTTCGCTCAACTCGCTTCTCGCAAGACGACAAAGAGCTGCTGATGATCGTCACACCTCACTTGGTTAAACCTATCGCGAGAGATGCCGAGCTACCCGAGTTACCCGGCGAGACGTACAGTCACTACACGCCTTCTCTAACCGATATGCTATTCCGCGACATCGACAAGGCCGCCAGGCGAACCTCTCGCAAGTCTTCAAAACCTGACGTCGGCTTCGCCAACTAAGTACAGGAGAGCATAGATGAGACTTATCGACCGCCGAACACCTGACAGCCCTGGCGAACACCATGATGAATATGAAAATCTCAAGGCGGCACTACACCGCTTTGTCATAGACCGAATTGAAGATGACAACATCATCTACGACGATGACTCAAAGAAGCTTGAGGAAGCCATTGGCACCTACATCCGCCAGTACTGCCGCATTTATGAGGTCAACATTGGCCGCGACAAATTCGACAACCTAGAAAAAGAATTGCTCAACGAAATCGTTGGCTTTGGTCCACTGCAAGTACTGCTCGAAGACCCCGACATCAATGACATTCTTATCAATGGCCCACGCCGCATTTTTGTCGAGCGCCGCGGTGTCCTGGAACAGTCATCGATGCGTTTCCTGGACGATCGCCATGTTCTGCGGGTCATTCGCCGAATGATCTCCCCCTTGGGGCGACGCATAGACGAGTCCAGCCCAATTGTTGACGGCCGACTGGCCGACGGCAGTCGCATCAACGCCATCGTGCCACCGCTAGCGCTCGACGGCCCCTGCCTGTCCATCAGGAAATTTCGCAAGGACCCGCTCACCGCCGAAGAACTACTAGCCGCCGGCTCCATCACCGACGAGGCGCTCAGCTATCTCACTGACGCAGTGGGCCAGCGCCGCAATATTTTAATCAGCGGCGCCACCGGCTCAGGGAAAACCACGCTGCTGAACATTTTGAGTCAATATATCCCGCCCACCGAGCGTATTGTCACCATAGAAGACGCTGCCGAACTGCAGCTGCGCAACAGCCACGTGGTGCGCCTGGAAACCCGCCCGGCCAATAACGAAGGTGTGGGCGAAATCAGCTCGGGTGAACTGGTGAAAAACGCCCTGCGTATGCGCCCTGACCGCATCATCGTCGGCGAAAGCCGCGGGGCCGAGGTGGTGGATATGCTGCAAGCCATGAACACCGGACACAGCGGCTCAATGAGTACAGTCCACTCTAACTCGGCTGCCGATGCCATCACCCGTTTGGAAATGATGGTCGGGATGTCGGGCTTTAAGGGCTCCAGTGAACTGATTTTAAAAATGATTGGCAGCGCTCTCGACCTCATTATCCACATTGGTCGGCAAAGTGATGGGCGCCGCTGCGTCATGCAGATTTGCACTGTAGAAGCGTTGCGCGACGGCCTGTGTTTGCAGGAGGTGTTTAGCCTGACAGACAACGAATTGTGCCGCTGCCCCGCCGACAGCAAGGTACCGCTGTATAGCAACAAGGCCTCAGGAGTATAAGCGATGTTCTGGATTGCGTTAGTGGTACTGATGGTTGGCCTGGCCTTTGTATTGATGCTACTGGTCAATGTAGAAAAACCCAGCAATATAGACATTGGGGCCACTGAAAGAAGCGGCTCCGTACCGACGTTTGTTACTGACTACCTCGCGAATAACGGCGTTGAGCTGCCCGCGCCAGCGATCTACACCGTCGCCGCCAGCTTGGCCACGCTGTGCCTACTGAGTCCGCTGCTATTAAGCCCCGCTGTCGCGCTGCTCAGCATCTCGGGAGGCTTTGCATTCGTGTTAGTGGCCGTCAAGGTCATCGGCGCCAAACGCCGGGCAAAGATGCTTGAACAGCTGCCCTCTTTTATCAACCAAGTGACTCGCCGCCTGTCGGCCGGTGTCTCTGTGGAAAACGCCTTTGCCGATTCGGTAGAGACCCTTGAGCGCCCCCTGGGAACCGTGATGCGCCGCGTCGTGCGTCGCGTATACATGGGCTATGAACTTCACCAGGCCTTTGAAAAAGAGGCCAGCGTTACCCGTCTCCACGAATTCAATGTGCTGGCCACCGCCATCCGCATCAACGAACAATACGGCGGCAGTATCCGCTCGATTCTCGATGACATCGTTGGAATTTTACGGCTAGAAGAAGCCGGTAAACGCGAGCTCAGCGCGATGACCGGTGAAACCCGTTTCACCGCCATGGTGCTGGCCGTACTGCCGCCAGGGATTGCCGCGTACATGTTCACCATGAACCCCGGCATCATGCTCAACATGTGGAGTCAGGCCAGTGGTAAGTCCCTATTGATCGCTGCAGTCGTGTTGGAAATAGTGGGGGTGTTCGTACTCTGGCGCATGGTTAACTCGATAGAGTCCTAGGAAACTTAGCATGGAAACACAGCATTATTTCTTCATTTTTGGCGCGCTGATTCTCTGCACGGCTCCGGTTTTATTACTGGCCACAGCCCATGTCAGTGGCGGCAGCGAGCCCGACAAGAACAGTGGCAAACTGGAGTTTGGTCGCCACGACACTTGGCGCATGCTGCGCGAGGAAAACACCCACATCGCCTCCCTTTCGCAGCTCCTGCGCCGCGCGGGCTTATTTACCACGCAAGAGCAATTGCGCACGCTGAGCATCAGCCTGACGTTTTGTATCGCCACTGGCCTTACCGCCGGCGCCTATGCCGCCATACGCGGCTTGCCGATCAGCCAAATCCTGGGCGCCACCCTAGTGACCTTCGTCGTCAGTGTGTTTCTAGCCTATAAATTGCTCAAAAATAACGCTGAGGAACGCCAGGCAGCGTTGGAAAAAGAGTCAATGATGTTGATCCAGACTACTCGCATGCTCTGGCGAGTAGGCCTGTCACTGCCAAAATCCCTGGGTATTATCTGTGAACAATTGGCGGAGTTATCCCCCACTTGTTCCAAAGAATTATCGCTAGCTGCCAACAAGATCGAGTCCGGCCAAAGCCAGGAAGAGGCCTTATATGAACTCATCAATAGCTGTAGCGCCGAAGGCTTCAAAGAGTATCTGATTGTTATTCGCCAACAGTCTGTCACCGGCGGCAGTATCGACAAGTCACTGGATGAACTCTACAAGCTACTACAAACTCGCCGCCGACTGGGACTGCAGGAACAGGTCAACAAACTTTCGGGAAAAATGTCCCTAGTAATGATGATATTTCTATTCCCTGCCCTGCTGTTGTTTGTCGCCGCGCCAGGGTTGTTTTCGATGGTCCAAAGTCTCAACACCCTCAACGGCTAAGCGGAGCACAACACCATGCCTCACTACACCGCGCACCGCGCAACGCACTGGCTAGCAACCCTGGCGCTTGTCTTGCTGACCGGCTGCGCCAATATACAAAACAAGGGCGATACCGTTGCCGGCAACTGCAATCGAACACTCAATCAAACTGAGACCGTCAAGCTGGACCTCGTCAGCCAACTCATCGACGAAGCCAACTACTACTCGGCGCTGGCCCACCTGGAAAACGACAGCAGCGGCAGCCCTCGCGCGCTCTGGCTACGTGCCGAAGCCCAGCGTAAAACGGGCCTGCTCAACGAAGCCTACAACAACTACCGCGACCTCAGCCTAAGCTGCATGACCGCCGCCGGCCACGCCGGCATGGCAAAAATATTAGCGACCCGCGGCGACCTTGCCATCGCCCACCAACATATGTTGAAAGCCAGGCAGCTGGCTCCCACCAACGCCGACATCCGCAATGACTATGGATTTATTCTACTCGCCATGGGCGATTTTAAAGCTGCCCAGCGCGAATTCATGACCGCCATGCAACTCCATCAAGGCCACCCAGTGGCACTGCGCAACATGGTGATCAGCCTGATTCTTGATGGTGACAGTCGCACGGCCATGCGCCTAGCCAAGAACAATAATATCGACGACAACCAGTTTCGTGAACTAGTCAATAAAGCCAGTCACTTCGCCAAGCCCGCTGTCGCTCAGCGAGATATCAGCCAATAGGAACGCATACCATGACCAAGAGAACGTCACTACTTACCGCAGCGCTGTTGTTCAGTGGTGCAACCCTTGCCGCCGACAACGAATACAATATCAGCCGAGACAGTGCGGCAGCCAAGGCACTGGCCGCCCAGCGCGCAGGTGAAAGCGCATCACTGGAGTCGCAAACATTAAATGGCAAAGCTCGGTCCGCCAGCTACAAACGCTATCTGGACAGCTTCTCACAACCGATACCCAAATCTTTCATCGAAGACTCTTTCACTACTGAGTAGTCACTATGCCCGACTCTTCTATCCGTCAGCCAAAAGCATCGGCAAGATCACAGTCTGGCGTCATCGCCGTCATGGCGGCAGTGACCATGACTGCCATGGTGATGTTTTTGGCTCTTACGGTCGATACCGGGCGACTCTTTCTTGAAAAACGCACCCTGCAAAAGCAGGCCGACTTGGCTGCACTAGAAACCGCACTGGTCTACTGCCGAGATCAATCACTCAACGACGCAGGGCGCCTGTCAGCCGCCACAGATGCGCTATCGTCCACGCGAAATAACTTCCAAGGCGACGGCGAAAATATCATTGTCGAACTGGGGAAAATTCAATCGGTCGACAACGGCAACGGCGGCACCGTAAAACAATTCAGTGTCGACAGTAGCGGCAGTGCCGTGCGCGTAACACTGAGCCGCACCATCAACTCTTCACTGTTCGCACAGTTAACGCCCAACAGTAACAAGCAATTACAATTGCGGGCCAGCGGCACCGCACAGGCTTGCCAACCCATTGCCTCCCTCCACCTACGCAGCAATCTACTGAGTATCGACAGCAGTAGATCGACACTTTTAAACACCGTAATCGGCGGCTTGCTGGGCGGCTCGGTCAGCCTTGGCGTCGCCCAGTGGGACGGCTTGCTCAACACCGACATCAATCTGTTGAGCTATCTGGATGCCTTGGCGGTAGAGCTCGGCGTCCAAGCAGGTGACTACGACACGGTGCTCACGACAGATGTCAGTGTGACCGATCTCTTTGACGTTGCCGCGACCGTGCTGGAAGCCGATGGCAATGCCCTAACGGTCTCTGCGCTGCGCGATTTAGCGCTTGCCATTCCGATTGGCACGCCGACCTTACAGCTCGGCGAATTAATTGAGGTTCAGGCCGATGCCCCCACATCCGCGCTAAATGTCGGTCTGCAAGCGCTACAGTTAGTCCAAGGGGGCGTTCAGCTGGCCAATTACAAATCCGCGGTTAGCGCCGATATCGCCGTCAGCGCGCTGGGCTTGACGGATGCAACCATCAAAATTCAAGTACTCGATCCTCCCAAGATCTTGGCCACCGGCAATCCCGAGCTTGCCAGCTCCGCGCCCTACAGCAGCGACGCCATATTTGTCCGCTCCTCGCAGCTGCGCACCTTCGTGTCGCTTGACCTTCCCATCGTCGGGGCCACGCTAAGTAGCCTGACAAGCCTGTTAACCAACCCTCTGCTGAGCGGTATTACCGGCACGGTCAACAGTCTGCTCGCTTTGGATATCGTCGACCTGCTCACGAGTTTGAGCTGCCTGGTGTACTGCGATATCGAGAAAGATCTGCTCGATATCGAAGTGCTGAGCTCTCCTCGTCTAGACATCCTTCTGGATGCGGGTAACGGTGACGGCCGTGTTACCGACTACGACTGTAACAATGACGGCAGCAAAGCCCTCAGCGCTCTGGCCAGTAACTCCGCGGCCGACGTCATGGCAGGCAGTCTCGGTAGCGACACTAACGACGCCGCAGTTAACGCCTTTGCCAATGCCGACCCCACGGTCACCGCCATTCCGATTCTAGACCTGGGCAGTCAGCGCATCCGCTATCAATGCACGCTGCTGTTGATTTGCTGGACTGAATATTGGGACGGTGGCGGCTGGAATTCAGACCCGGCATCGGCGCAGCGCGACGCCTTTACTGGTGGCGGGCTCGGCCTGCGCCTCGACACCAGTCTGTTGGCCGCTTCGCAAACACTGGATTACCTGAACTCGCCGACCGAGGCCTATCTGCCCGAGTTTGGTATTGACCCCGGTGCAGAAGCCTACCAAAGTGCCGACACCAGCAGCCTGGTCAGCGGCGTTGAAGGCGGCCTGCTCGGTCTGGACCTGGAATTTTACGCCCCCAGTGGCGACGGCATTGGCGGCAGCCCTCTCGGCGGGCTGGTGGCCTTAGTCGGTGCCCTTGCCGACACTTTAAACACCACTGTCGAAGGTATTGTATCGAGCGCGGTGTCGCCTATTCTCACCGCCATCATCAATGACTTACTCGAAGCTTTGGGCATTAATTTAGCCCAATCGGAGTTGGGCGCCACCATGACCTGCGAAAGTGACAAGGTCGATCTTTCCCTCTAAGGGTCGACAAGCACTCGACCCGACGGGCCAGCGGCGATAAGCTACATCACACCAACGGCAAGCGAGAATCTCCCGCCCAATGACTTTTAATGATTACCTCACAATACTGGCTAAAAACGGTGGTTCCGACCTGTTTCTAAGTACCGGCGCGCCACCGTGTGCAAAATTCCATGGCAAGCTCAAACCGCTAGACAAAGAGCCTTTCAGTCCCGGAGATATCCGCGATATCGCCTACAGCATTATGGACGAGGAACAGCAAAAGGAGTTTGACCAGGAACTGGAGATGAACCTCGCGTACCACCTCGATAAAGTCGGGCGGTTTCGCGTTAACATCTTCAAACAACGCAACGAAATTTCGATTGTCGCGCGTAACATCGTCACCGATATTCCCAACGTCGATGCCCTGGGCCTGCCCCCCATACTCAAAGACGTCATCATGACTAAGCGCGGCTTGGTGCTATTTGTCGGCGCCACCGGCTCGGGGAAATCGACCTCCCTCGCGGCGCTCATTGACCACCGCAATACCAATAGCAGCGGCCACATCATCACCATCGAAGACCCCATCGAATTTCTTCACCGGCATAAGCGCAGCATCGTTAATCAACGCGAAATTGGCGTGGATACCCGCAGCTTTCATCAGGCATTGAAAAACACTCTGCGCCAGGCACCCGATGTCATTTTAATCGGGGAGATTCGCGACCGCGAGACCATGGAGCATGCCATCGCGTTTGCCGAAACCGGCCACCTGTGTATTTCCACCTTACACGCCAACAACGCCAACCAGGCGCTGGATCGGATCATTAATTTCTTCCCGGAAGAGCGCCGCAATCAGCTGTTATTGGACCTGTCGCTAAACCTCAAGTGCTTTGTTTCTCAGCGACTAGTCCCCACCTTGGACGGCAAGCGCTGCGCAGCGATCGAAATCCTATTGGGTACCCCGACAGTCGCACAGGCCATACACAAGGGCGAAGTCGAGTCGATCAAAGAGATCATGAGCAAGTCGGAAAACCTCGGCATGCAGACCTTCGATGCCGCACTGTTCAAGCTCTATGAGGACGGCAAGATTTCCTTCGAAGATGCGATAAAAAATGCCGATTCTGCCAACAACTTACGCCTGCGGATTAAATTACATAGCCGCCGAGGCCTTCCCGTTGACGCGGTAGAACAAGAGGCGCAACCCAGCAAAAAAGACAGTAGCTTCAGCCTGCAACTGGAAGAAGATCCAGAAGAGCCGGACTACTAAATTAGCCAGACAAAAAAGCCAGCTTTCGCTGGCTTTTTGCTAGTTACTCCGCCTCAGTTTCCGGCGTTTCAGCCCCCGCTTTGGCCGCAGGTTTAGGCAGCAACTGCTCGCGAATAGCCGTCTCAATTTCTGTGGCGATAGCCATGTTATCTGCCAAAAAACGCGCGGCATTTGCCTTGCCCTGGCCAATCTTATCGCCCTTATAGGCATACCAGGCACCGGATTTATCCACCAGCCCCAACTTCACCCCCAGGTCGATAACCTCGCCCATGCGATAGATGCCACGGCCATACATAATCTGGAACTCTGCCTGCTTGAAAGGCGGAGATACCTTGTTCTTGACCACCTTGACGCGCGTCTCATTACCGACCACCTCGTCGCCATCTTTCACAGCACCAGTGCGGCGAATATCCAAGCGAACAGAGGCGTAAAATTTCAAGGCGTTACCCCCAGAAGTCGTTTCCGGGTTGCCGAACATCACACCGATTTTCATGCGAATCTGGTTGATGAAAATCACCAGCGTATTGGTCTGTTTAATACTGCCGGTCAATTTGCGCAATGCCTGCGACATCAGTCGCGCCTGCAAACCGACATGGGAATCGCCCATATCGCCTTCAATTTCGGCCTTGGGCACCAGCGCCGCCACAGAGTCAATGACAATGACATCGACCGACCCAGACCGCACCAACATATCGGTGATTTCCAGCGCCTGTTCGCCCGTATCTGGCTGAGAGACCAACAGCTCGTCCAGATTCAGCCCCAGCTTTTCAGCATACTGAGGATCCAAGGCGTGCTCGGCATCGACAATGGCCACCGTCTTGCCCAGCTTTTGCGCCTCCGCCATCACCTGCAAACACAGGGTGGTTTTGCCCGAAGATTCCGGCCCGTAAATTTCGACAATACGACCAAAGGGCAAGCCGCCAATACCCAATGCGACATCCAAGCCCAGAGAGCCGGTCGATACCGAAGGCATAACCTCGCGCGAGCTGTCGCCCATTTTCATGATTGAGCCCTTGCCAAACTGACGCTCAATTTGGCCCAGCGCCGATTCCAGTGCCTTCTGCTTATTGGGGTCCATAGTTCCTCACCCTGAATTAGTCGCCTGCAGCGCGATGCCACACTTGCGAGATGCCTGATTAATTACTGTATGTATAATCAGTACTAAGCAAGACCTTGTCAATCCCTGTGAGGAAAAAAGTCATCCCGCAGACGCTAGCCAGCTCCCGCCGCATTCCGTAAACTTCTGCATTTTCCCCACGCACAAGCACCTGGCACCTCGGCCCCTTCGGAGAACGACTATGAATGCAGGCATCGACCTGGCACAGCACACGCCAATGATGCAGCAATACCTGAAGATCAAAGCAGAGCACCCGCAGGAGCTGCTGTTTTATCGCATGGGGGATTTTTACGAGCTGTTTTTTGACGATGCCAAGCGCGCGGCCGATCTGCTCGACATTACGCTGACCGCCCGCGGCAAATCCGGCGGCAAGCCCATCCCCATGTGCGGCGTGCCCTACCACGCCGCCGAGGGCTACTTGGCCCGCCTGGTCAAGCACGGCGTCTCCGTGGCCATCTGCGAGCAAGTCGGTGACCCGGCCACCAGTAAGGGACCGGTAGAACGCAAAGTGGCGCGAATAGTCACCCCGGGGACACTCAGTGATGAGGCGCTGCTCGAAGACCGTCGGGACACCCTACTGGTCGCCTGCTGTCACCAGGAGTCGACCTTCGGCCTGGCGGTATTGGACATGAGTAGCGGTCGCTTTAGCGTGTCCGAGCTGGCCAGCGAATCCGCACTACTGAGCGAGTTACAGCGTCTGCGCCCCGCCGAGCTCTTGTTACCCGAAGACTTCGGCGGCCAGTGGCTGCCCGACCTGCCCGGGCGCCGCGCCCTGCCACCCTGGGAATTTGATAGCGACAATGCCCGCCGTGTGCTTTGTGGCCACTTCGCGGTACAGGACCTGGCCGGCTTCGGCTGTGACACACTCGGCGTGGCGATCGCTGCCGCCGGCTGCCTGCTGCAATATGTCAAAGACACCCAGCGCTGCGAACTGCCACACATCCGCCGCTTACAACACGACGCCTGCGAGCGCGCAGTGGCGATGGATGCCGCCACCCGCCGCAACCTGGAGCTCGATCTCAATCTGAGCGGCGGCAGCGATAATACTCTGGCATCGGTGATCGATCGCTGCCAGACCGCAATGGGCAGTCGCTTGCTGAAACGCTGGTTGCATCGCCCGCTGCGCGACCGCCAGGTACTGGAGGCCCGTCGCAATAGCATTACCGCGCTAATGCAGGAATACCACTTTGAGGCGCTGCGCGAGCAGCTCAAGACCATCGGCGATCTTGAGCGCATCCTTGCCCGGGTGGCGCTGCGCTCAGCCCGCCCCCGGGACCTCTCGCGCCTGCAACACTCGCTGGCCGTACTGCCAGTATTGCAACAACTTTTGCAGCAGCTTCCGCTGCCTCACCTAAAGGAGTTGGCCGGCGACATTGGCGTCTTCCCCGACCTCGCCGAACTGCTACAAGGTGCCATTATCGACAACCCGCCAATGGTCGTCCGCGATGGCGGTGTCATCGCCCCCGGATACGACGCAGAGCTGGATGAACTGCGCAGCCTGAGCAGTGATGCCGGCGAATTTTTGATCGCAATGGAGCAGCGCGAACGGGAAAAAACCGGCCTGAGCACCCTGAAAGTTGGCTACAACCGCGTGCACGGCTACTACATCGAAATCAGCCGCAGCCAGGCCGAGCAAGCACCGGTGGAATACATTCGCCGGCAAACCCTGAAAAATGCCGAACGCTTTATCACGCCCGAGCTGAAGGAATTTGAAGACCGCGCACTGAGCAGCAAAAGCCGCGCGCTGGCGCGAGAAAAGGCCCTTTACGATGAACTGCTGGACCGACTCAACCAAGATCTCGGTGCACTGCAGCTGTCAGCCCACGCCCTGTGTGAATTGGATGTGTTGAGCAATCTCGCGGAGCGCGCCGTACAACTGGATTTCTGTGAGCCCCAGTTCAACGACGACGGCCGCATCGACATCGAACAGGGGCGCCACCCGGTGGTGGAAAATGTGCTCGACGAGCCCTTTATCGCCAACGACTTAAAACTGGACCGCCGGCGCCGCACATTGATTATCACAGGCCCCAATATGGGCGGTAAATCGACTTATATGCGCCAAACTGCGCTGATTGTCCTACTCGCACATATCGGCAGCCATGTGCCGGCCAAACGCGCCGCACTCAGTATTGTCGACCAGATTTTCACTCGCATAGGCTCCTCCGACGACCTGGCAGGCGGCCGCTCGACCTTTATGGTGGAAATGACCGAAACCGCCAACATTCTGCACAACGCCACCAAAAACAGCCTGGTGCTCATGGACGAAATCGGCCGTGGTACTAGTACCTTTGACGGCCTGGCCCTGGCCTGGGCCAGCGCCATTGAACTGGCTGACAAAGTCAAAGCGTTCACCCTGTTCGCCACCCATTATTTTGAGCTGACCGTGCTGCCGGAAACCTATCCCTGCTCAGCGAACGTGCATCTGGGCGTGCGCGAATTTAAAGACCACGTGGTATTTCTTCACCGCCTTGAAGAAGGCCCCGCCAATCGCAGCTACGGTTTACAGGTCGCCAAACTCGCCGGCATGCCCGACAAGGTTATCCATGCCGCCCGCAATAAACTCAACGAGTTAGAACAGCAATCCATCGCGCCCGTGGTAAAAACCAGCGGTCCCCAGGCAGATCTATTTGCAGGCGGCCACAGCTCGGCGCTTGAAGAGGCCCTCGAATCTATCGATCCCGACTCGCTGAGTCCCCGCGAAGCACTGGCGCAACTCTATGCACTGAAAGAATTGGCCAAATAATAACCGCCGGTGGCAATCATCTGTAAAACAGATAAACCACACCTAAATTATTGTTAAGGCTGGCGCTGTACCGATATTTTTCTCTGGTGTTACAATGCGCGCTTGCCGATTCACAGTCAGAGAGTAAAGGGGCTGACCAAAAATGACTTTCGTTGTAGGTGAAAATTGCATTAAGTGTAAGCACACGGACTGTGTGGAAGTATGTCCTGTTGACTGTTTTTACGAAGGCCCGAATTTCCTGGTTATCCACCCCGATGAATGCATCGACTGCGCACTCTGTGAGCCTGAGTGTCCAGCAGAAGCCATTTTCTCGGAAGATGAGCTGCCCGACGACCAGCAGGTATTCCTCGAACTCAACGCCGAGCTGGCAGAAGTGTGGCCTAACATCACTGAGATGAAAGAGGCCCCCGCTGACGCCGAAGAGTGGGCGGGCAAGCCCAACAAGCTGCAGTACCTCGAACGCTGAGCCACAGCAGATAAAAAACCCGCCACGGCGGGTTTTTTTTTGCCCGCCGGTCAAGCCGCACTTTGACAGCTTCCGCAGCGCTCGATTTAATACACGTATTCCGCATCACCCAGCCAAGGAAGCCCTTTGGACGCCGCCAGTATCAACACCTTGTTTCTCGTCGGCGCCAGCCTAGTAGCTGCCAGCATCCTGGTAAGTTCGGTGTCTTCGCGGCTCGGCATTCCCATCCTATTGCTTTTTCTCGGTGTCGGCATGGCAGCCGGGGAAGAGGGCCCCGGCGGCATTCACTTCGACAACTTTCCACTCGCCTACCTAATCAGCAATCTCGCACTGGCCATCATCTTGCTCGACGGCGGTATGCGAACCCGCATCGCCAGTTTTCGTGTGGCACTGTGGCCGGCGCTATCGCTTGCTACCGGCGGCGTATTGGTCACCGCCGCACTAACGGGCTGGGCCGCCACACTGCTGTTCTCGCTCAGCTGGATTGAGGGTCTGCTGGTCGGTGCCATCGTCGGCTCTACCGACGCCGCCGCAGTGTTTTCCCTACTCGGCGGCCGCGGCTTAAATGAACGCGTCGGTGCCACCCTGGAAATTGAATCGGGCAGCAATGACCCGATGGCCATGTTCCTCACCATCAGCCTGATTGAACTACTACTCACGGCGGCTCCCCTTAGCTGGAAGCTGGCAGCGGATCTCGCCTGGCAGTTCGGCATGGGCATTATTCTCGGGGTAGGCGGTGGCTATTTACTGTGGCGGCTGATCAACCGCATGACACTAGCCAGCGGCCTTTACCCCCTGCTCGCCGTCAGCGGCGGTTTGGTGATCTATGCCCTCACAACCGCCGCCGGCGGCAGCGGCATCTTGGCTATCTATCTCTGCGGCCTGGTACTGGGCAACCGACCCGTGCGCAACCGCCACGGTATTTTACATATGTTTGACGGCCTGGCCTGGCTTAGTCAGATCGCCATGTTCCTCGTGCTGGGGCTGTTGATCACCCCCAGCGAATTGCTCGGCGTCGCCCTGCCGGCGCTGCTATTAGCGCTGTGGATGATTCTGGTCGCCCGGCCCCTGGCGGTGTTTGCCAGCCTGCTGCCCTTTCGCAGCTTTGCCCTGCGCGAGCGCGCCTTTATCGCCTGGGTCGGCTTGCGCGGCGCCGTGCCGATTATCCTCGCCATCTTCCCGATGATGGCGGGTATAGAAGGTGCTCAACTGTACTTTAATGTCGCCTTTTTTATCGTATTGGTGTCACTGCTTGTACAAGGCAGCAGCCTGGGCTGGGCGGCGCAACGCGCCGATGTTATTGTACCGGCGGTGCCCGCTCCGGTATCCCGCGTCGGTCTAGAAGTCCACCTGGCCAGCCAGTGGGAGTTATTTATCTACACCCTGACCGCAGACAAATGGTACATCGGCCGGCCACTGCGCCAGTTACATATGCCAGAGAACACCCGTATTGCCGCCCTGTTCCGCAACCGCCAACTGCTCCACCCTAGCGGCAGCAGCGAGTTGCACAGCGGCGACATCCTCTGTGTCATCGGCCGCGACACCGACTTACCGGCACTGGGTAAATTGTTCAGCGAGCCGCCCAAGCAGGGCCTGGATATGCGTTTTTTTGGCGACTTTATTCTTCAGGCCGACGCGCGGCTTGGCGACATCGCCCTGCTCTACAACCTTAATATCCGCGATGACAAAGCCGACTTAAGCCTCGCCCAGTTTTTCTCCCACCGCTTGTCGTCACAGCCCGTATTGGGCGACCATATTCGCTGGCAGGGGATGATCTGGACCGTGGCCGAAATGGACGGCAAACACATCAGTAAAATCGGCCTGCGCAGCGATCCGGCCGACAGCCTCGACTAGGCGCTTAAAATAGCGACTTCATCGTGCCGCCATCGACAACCAAAGAAGCCCCGGTAATATAACTGGCCGCAGCCGACAGCAAGAACGCACCGGCGCGACCAAACTCATCGGGGTCGCCGTAACGCCCCATGGGAATTTGGGCCTCGTTGTCGCGGCGCTGCTCGGCCACCGACACTCCTCGCAGCGACGCCTGGTTGCTGTCTAAGGCCTTAATCCGGTCGGTGTAAATCAAGCCCGGAATCAAATTGTTGACGCGGATATGCTGCGGCGCCAACGACCGGCTGAGACTCTTGGCTAAGCTGCTCACCCCCGAACGCATCACATTTGACAACAGTAAGAAATCAATCGGCTCTTTCACCGACGACGAGGTCAACATCAACACCGAACCACCGCCGCTGCGCTGCATATGTGGCAATGTCTCGCGCACCAACCTGACCGCACTCATCAACGTCAGGTTAAAAGCGGCTTGCCAGGCGTCGTCATCAAACTGCTCAAAGCCACCCGGTGGCGGTCCACCGGCATTGACTAACACCCCGTGAATCGCGCCATGGCGCTCGGCAGCAACCGCCACCCAGCGCTTTATACTGTCGGCATCAGCCATATCCAACGCAGCACCGGTGACCTCCGCAGCGGTTTCCGCCGACAGCTCGGCGACCGCGCGCGCGACCGCCTCGCCGTCGCGACTACCGAGCACCACGGTCGCCCCGGCCAGGGCCAACTGGCGGGCAATCGCATAACCCAGACCCCGGCTCGCGCCGGCCAACAAAAAAACGTTACCGCGAACATTCAAATCCATTTTCACTTCCCTCAACTTTATCTCGAGTATGCCAAGTGCCGCCGCAGGCAACCATCCTACAAACGGCTAACAGCCGCTGAAAAAAGCCTGAAAAACAGGCAAAACCGGCCGCACAATTATCGAAGTCGGCCACGAAAAACCAGTGAATTTCGGGGTTTTTCGCGGTTTTCACGCAAAACAGCCATTTCTTGCAAAATAGGGATGACAAGGCCACTTTTCGCTGTCAACATTGTTTCAGCATCAACAATGAAGTGACCCTATGGCCAGTAACACCTCTTCCAGCTACCACCACGGCAACCTCCGTCAGGAACTGATGGACTTGGCCGAAAAGCATTTAATCGACGGCGGCGTCAGGGATCTCAGCCTGCGCGCGCTGGCCCGCGAAATTGGCGTATCGCAAACCGCGCCCTATCGGCACTTTCGCGACAAAAATGCCTTGCTGGCAGCATTGGCGACCGAGGGTTTTAAGCGCTTTTTTGAGATCGGCCGCCCCAGTGAAGAAGAGCCCCGCGCCGACAAGAGCCTGCTTTACTTTGGCCTGGCCTATGTGTCCTTCGCCCGCGAGCACACCGAACTGTTCCACTTAATGTTCGGGCCCGCGCTACAGCCCCGCAACCAATACCCGGAGCTGTTTGCCGCCGGTCGCGAAGCGATTTACAAGGTCCGCGCTGGCGTTGAGCGCGGCCTGGCCAACGGCGAACTGCGGCCACTGGACAACGTCGCCTCCATCGCGCACACCGTGTGGGCGGCCGTGCATGGCGTCACCACGCTGATGCTGGACCACGCCGATACCTACGGCTACCACCGCGACCTGCACCTGCAAGCCGAGAAATCCATGCGTATGATGATCGCCGGCCTGTGCACCGACCCCAGCTATATTTCCAACCTGCCCAGCGAGTCCACCCCCTACCCACCACCGGCAACTGAGTCGCGCTAATCACCGCGCAATAGCGTCACCGCCGAGCTGCGCAGCATTCGGCGACTGTGCCAGTACGCTAAAATGACTAGCAGAACAGCGCCCAGTAAGGCGCTGATCGGCAGCACCGACCAATACATCAACGGCGCGGACTCCAGCACCCAGCGCTGCACCCAGTACAGGCCAAAATTCGCGCCGACCGCCGCTACCGCGCCCGCCAAGGCGCCGAGCAACGCAAACTCACTCAGCAGTACCCACATTAAAAAGCGATTGCCCGCGCCCAGCGTGCGCAACAGCGCATTTTCCTGGCGACGCGCATCAAAGCTAAGTAAAACATTGGCCGCACTGATCAACAATGCGCAGGCGAGTACCAGTAACAACACAACCGCAATCGCACTGGAGAGCTGCGTAACCACCGATTGTACCTGGCGCAGCACCGCATCGATTTCAATTACACTGATCGTGGGGTAGCGCGACAACAATTCCGCCAGCAATGGCTTGTCGGCGTCAGCCAAGTAAAAACTGGTGATGTAGCTACTGGCATAATCGCGCAAGCTATTGTCGGGGAATAAGAAATAAAAATTGGGCCGCATACTGGTCCAATCCAACTGGCGAATACTGCTCACCTCGGCCGTCAGCCCACGCCCGCCAATATTGAACTGCAAGTGCGCCCCCAATCCCAGCCCCAGTTTCGCGGCCAAATCCTCTTCGACCGAGACCGCCAAAACCTCTCCCGGCGTCGCGACCTCGGCCAACCAGCGCCCGGCTACCAGGCGATTGTCGGCAGGCAAGTCGGCCGACCAACTGAGATTGACCTCCCTGTCGATGCCACTATTGCGGGTATCGAGTTCCTCTATACTCGCCAATAACCGGCCGTCGATATGCGTTAACCGCCCCCTCACCATCGGATACAAGCCCGCGTGCTCAACGCCTCGATCGCGGAGAAAATTCGCCAGTGGTTGCACCTCGGCGGCGGCGATGTTTATAAGAAAATAGTTGGGGGTATCGTCGGCAACCTGCTGTTGCCAGTCCTTCAGTAACAGCTCGCGCAACAGCACCAAGCTCAGCAGCACCATCAACGCCAAAGCGATGCTGGCCGCCTGAAAAGCGTTGGCATAGCGCCGCCGGTAAATACTCGACGCCGCCAAACGCTGACCACTTCCGGGCAGGCGCACACTCAGCGCACGCAGGCCCCGCAGACACAGCAGCACCAGCATGGCGGTGCCGGCGAGCAGCACCACAAATCCCGCCGCCAGTGCGGCCGTTAGCTTAAGGTCACCGCTATACCACAGCATCAGTAATGCGACACCACACAATCCCGACGCGGCCGCAGTCACCAGCCCACCATTCAAACCCTGCTGTCGCCGCAGCACGTGCAGCGGCGACACTCGGCTCAAGCGCACGATCGGCGGCATGGCAAAACTGATCAAGCACACACTGGCACTCGCCAGGGCGACAGCCAGTGGCCGCCAACTCGCCGACGGCAGATCCACAGCAATCAATTGCGCCACGCTACCCAAGAGCAACTGCTGGACCACGTAACCGCAGCCGCCGCCCAACACGGCCGCAAACACCAGCACTAAAAACAACTGCTGCATGTAATACGTCAACACATAGCGGCGACTGGCCCCCAGGGTTTTCATCAGCGCTACATTGTCGACGTTACGCTGACCGTAACGCTGCGCCGCCAGCGCGATGGCAGCGCCAGCCAGGGCCACCGCGAGACTGGCGGCCAACAACAGATACTGTTCTGCCCGCTGCAAAGCCTTCGCCAGCGCCGGCTGGCTATCCTCGACCGACAGCCATTTCTGGCCGGGCAGCAAACGCGCTTCCAGCCAACGCTGAAACACGTCAAGCTGGGCATCGTCACCATTGAATAAATAGCGGTAGTCGACCACGCTGCCCGGCTGAACCACCTCAGTGGCCGCCAAATCATCGCGATGCATCAGCGCGCGAGGGCCATAGATATTTAAAGCGCTGCCGCGGTCGGGTTCGTTGACCAGTACCCGACTGACCACAAAGGAGGCCTCGCCCAAGGTCACCGTGTCGCCAAGCTGAATCCCCAGCAGTGCAAAGGCGCGCGAATCCAACCATATGCTGCCGCGCGAGGGCCCCTGGCTCGCCACAGCGCTCTCACCAAAAACGCGCTCGGCGAATTGCAGCTGTCCCAGTAGGGGGTAGCTCGACGACACCGCCCGTATCGATACCAACAGCATATTGTCGCCGGCAAATACCATACTGCGAAATGCGGCAACCTCCCCGCGCTGAAGGCCGAGCTTGTCCGCTCGCTGTAACCACTCACCAGCGACCGGCCGGGCGCTGGCCAACACCCGCTCCGCCGCTAAAAAGTGCTGGCTCTGCGCCGCCATCGCGCCCTGCAAGCGCTCGGAAAAACCGGCGATACCGCTGACACTGGCGATCGCTAAACTCAGGGCAATACACAACAAGCCCAATTCACCACCACGCCAAGCCCTGAGCCACTGTCGAATCACCAACATCAGCGGGCCACCGCCAGCTCACACAACTCGCCATCGCGCATTTCAAACGCCCGCTCGCAGTGATCAGCCAGAGCCTGTTCGTGGGTCACCAGCACCAGCGTCGTGCCCTGCTCGCGGTTTAAGCGAAACAGCAGATCGCTGATATGGGCCCCCGTGTTGACATCGAGATTTCCGGTGGGCTCATCGGCAAATAAAATTGCCGGCTCACTGGCAAACGCGCGCGCTATCGCCACCCGCTGCTGCTCACCTCCGGACAATAACCGCGGATAGTGGTGCTGACGATGGTCCAACTCTAAGTCTTTTAGAAGTTGCTGAGCGCGCTGTCGCGGCGAGCGGCGACCCGCCAGCTCAAGCGGCAACATGACGTTTTCCAAGGCGGTAAGCGACGGCAATAACTGAAATGACTGAAACACAAAGCCTACCGAGCGCGCCCGCAGGGCGGCCCGCTGATCCTCTGTCATCGCCGCCAGTGACTGGCCATCGAGAAACACATCGCCACTCGTCGGCGTATCCAGCCCTGCCAACAAACCCAACAAGGTCGACTTGCCCGAGCCCGAAGGCCCGACAATTGCCGCGCTCTGCGATGTATTGATTTCCAGGTCAATCCCTTTCAGTATGTTGAGCTGACCATCACCGCTGGGCACTGTTTTGACAAGTTTTTCCACTCGTATCATGCGCTTTCCTATACTTGGCCTACTGTTGTCAGGCATTTTGTCTGTGGCGAGTGTATCGACCTATGGCGATGCGCGCAGCCAAAACATTTTACTGCTCGGTGACAGCCTGAGCGCTGGCTACGGCATTGATCCCGACAGGGGCTGGGCAACCCAGCTGAGCAATGAACTGGGTGAACGCTATCGCTTAATCAACGCCAGCATCAGCGGCGAAACCACTGCCGGTGGTCTGCAGCGACTTCCCGTACTGCTTGCACAGACCTCACCTAAAATCGTCATCATAGAACTGGGCGGCAACGACGGGCTGCGTGGCTACCCACTCGCTAGCATACGCAACAACCTGAAACAATTGATCACCCTTAGCGGCAACAGCGGCGCCGATATCTTGCTACTGGGTATGCGCATTCCCCCCAATTACGGGCGGCGCTATAGCGAAGGCTTCGCCGCTCTCTACCGCGAGCTGGCAGAGGAACACGGCGTCACACTGCTGCCTTTTTTTCTCGACGGCGTTGCGGGAAACCCCAGCTTAATGCAAGCCGATGGTATTCATCCAAACGCCCAGGCTCAACCGCAGTTAGCGCGTGCAGTCAGCAACACCTTGACCCCGCTGTTACAAGCGCCCCACTAATCGGTCTCCCCCGAGGGCAGCCCGCCTTTGGTGAGAACCGCGGGGTCGAGCACGTCGCGCAACTGATCGCGACTTAAGTCGGTCATCTCCTCGGCAACCTCAATGATATCTCGCCCCTCGGCATAGGCACGCTTGGCGATTTCTGCCGCCCTCGCATAGCCAATGATCGGATTGAGCGCCGTCACCAGTATCGGATTTTTAGACAGCGCCCGCTGCATATTCGCCTCTTCGCAAACAAAATCAGCGATACACTGCTTACCCAGCGCCTCGCTGGCATGGCTCATCAACTCAATACTCTGCAGCAGATTGTAGGCAATCACCGGCAACATGACATTCAACTGGAAATTACCCGACTGGCCGGCCAGCGCAACGCAGCTATCGTTGCCCATCACTTGAGCACAGGCCATCGCCACTGCCTCAGGAATCACCGGATTCACCTTGCCCGGCATAATACTGCTACCGGGCTGCAGGGCTTTAAGTTGAATCTCGCCCAGCCCTGACAGCGGCCCACTGTTCATCCACCGCAGATCATTGCTGACCTTGATTAACGCCACTGCCAGGCCGCGCAATTGCCCCGACGCCGCAACCGCCGTATCTTGGCAGGCCAAACCTTCAAAGAAATTTCGATTGACCTGCAGCGGCAAACCGACATTGTCACTGAGCGCCTGACAACACGCTGCGGCAAACCCCTGGGGCGCATTGATGCCCGTGCCTACCGCCGTTCCCCCCAGGCTGAGTTGGCATAACTGACTCAGTGAAAACTCCAGGCGTTCGCGACTCTTGGCCACCTGACAAGACCAGGCGGACAGTTCCTGAGCGACACTTATCGGCATGGCGTCCATCAAATGCGTGCGACCGGTCTTAATCACCCCTCTGAGTGAGTCAGCACGCTGGTCGATACACTCCTGCAACTCTAGCAATGCCGGCAAAAGATTATTGCGTATCTGCAATGCAGCGCTGAGATGAATCGCCGAGGGAATCACATCGTTGCTGCTCTGACTCATATTGACATGATCATTGGCGCTGATCGCCAATGCCGAATCCTCGGCGGCCAAGCACGCCACCACCTCATTGACATTCATGTTCGTGCTGGTGCCCGACCCCGTTTGAAACACATCCACCGGAAATTGATCGCGGTGCTCACCGCTGAGCAAACGATCGACAGCACTCACAATCGCGGTACAACGAGGGCCATCAAGTACACCAATTTGGGCATTTACCTGCGCGGCTGCGCGCTTGATATGCAATACAGCATCGATAAAGCTATCGGGCAAGGTCAGTGAGCTGATCGCAAAATTATTGATCGCGCGCTGGGTCTGTGCACCATACTTAGCCGCCACCGGCACCCTGACCTCGCCCATACTGTCTTTTTCCCTGCGATAATCTGTCATAGTTCAACCCTCGTGTAATAAATCGCCGGGGCAGCCGTATTGGCCACCGGCACAGCAGGTGCAAAAGCCGCCATCAACTTCTAGAATAGCCGGCCAGCAGTGGAGAGCGCCATGACCGACTACCGCAATATCGACACCAACACCTGGTTACAGTGGGACCGCCAACACATCTGGCACCCCTATGCCTCGGCCCTGGAAGCCCCCACGATGTTTCCCGTGCAATCGGCTCATGGCGCCTTGTTGAAATTAGCCGATGGCCGCGAATTGCTCGATGGCATGTCTTCCTGGTGGTCAGCTATTCATGGCTACAACCACCCCGCCCTCAATGCCGCCGCCAAGGCCCAACTCGACGATATGTCTCATGTGATGTTTGGCGGCCTAAGCCACGCCCCAGCGGCAACCCTTGGCAAGCGGCTGGTGGATATCACGCCCGAGCCGCTGACCCGAGTGTTTCTCTCGGACTCGGGCTCAGTGGCCGTAGAAGTGGCCATTAAAATGGCTCTGCAATATTGGATTGCCAAGGGCCAGGCAAAGAAAAGTCGACTTATTGCCCTGCGCAACGGCTACCATGGCGACACCTTTGCCACCATGGCGGTCTGTGATCCGGTCAATGGCATGCATCACCTGTTCGGCGAAGTCTTGACTCAACAACTGTTTGCCGAGCCGCCGCAAACCGAATTTGGCCACGCCGCGAGCGACGCCGATATGGCCTCAATGACCACACTGCTGGCCAAGCACAGCCACGAAGTCGCCGCGGTTATCGTCGAGCCCATTGTCCAGGGCGCCGGCGGCATGCGGATGTACTCCGCCGACTACCTGCGCAAGTTGCGCGCCCTTTGCGACCAGCACAATGTGCTATTGATTCACGACGAGATTGCCACGGGTTTCGGCCGCACCGGAAAATTGTTTGCCTGCGACCACGCCGGCATCAGCCCCGACATTATGTGCCTAGGCAAGGCCCTCACTGGCGGCTACCTGAGCCTGGCAGCGACGCTGTGCAGCGAGGACATCGCCCGCGGCATCTGTGAAGGCGAAGCCGGTGTATTTATGCACGGCCCAACATTTATGGGCAACCCGCTGGCCTGCGCCATCGCCAACGCCAGCATCGACCTGCTACTTTCACAGGACTGGCAGGCCAACATCGCCCGCCTGCAAAACGGGCTCGAGCGCGGCCTAGCTCCTGCCAGGGAATTAGCTAGCGTCGCCGACGTTCGCTGCTTGGGCGGCATTGGCGTTATCGAAATGAAAACAGCGGTAAATATGGCCAGTATTCAGCCGCGCTTCGTCGACCACGGCATCTGGATCAGGCCATTTGGCAAACTGGTCTACACCATGCCTCCGTATGTCATTAACGACCAACAGCTGGCCACACTCTGCCAAAAGATAACGACCGTACTGCGAGAAGAGGCCGCGGTATGAGCCTGAACAACTTTAAACTCAGCCTGCGCGAAATTATTTTTGGCACCGAGCCTGGGCCCGGCCGAAACTTCGACATCGCACTGATCATTATCATTATCAGCAGCGTCATTGCGCTGTTTCTCGATTCGGTAGAACCGCTGCACGCCGCCTATGGCGATATCTTCTACGCCGCCGAACTGGCTTTTACGGTGATGTTTAGCATCGAGTACCTGGCGCGAATCTACTGCTCGGAAGATCGCCGCCGTTATATCACCAGTTTCTACGGCATTATCGATCTGCTCGCCACCCTACCGACCTACCTGGCACTGATTGTTCCCGGTGCTCAGCACTTACTCGTTATCCGCATCTTCCGCGTTTTGCGTATTTTTCGCGTATTCAAATTATTCAAATACATGTCCGAAGCCAATATCCTGCTGCGCTCGATCAGGTCTGCACGTCACAAGATCACTGTATTTTTTATCACCGTCGTCACCCTGGTCATCGTCTTCGGCTCGTTAATGTACCTCATTGAGGGGCCACAGCGTGGCTTCACCAGCCTGCCGCAAAGTATCTACTGGGCCATCGTCACCGTCACGACCGTCGGCTACGGCGACATCGTGCCGCAATCTCCTTTTGGACGCTCAATCGCAGCCCTAGCCATGATTACCAGCTATGCCATCATCGCCATTCCCACCGGGATACTAAGTGCTGAGTTAATGCAGGAGAACCAGCGGCAGGCCAGCCGCAAACAGTGCCCTAGCTGCCGTGAACGCGGTCACGAGCGCGATGCCAGTTTTTGCAAGTACTGCGGCGGGGCACTGCCCTAGCCCAAAACTGCCAGCTGGCAGGCAGCAACAGGAGCCAAGCAATATGTGGATACAAAAATCCTTACAGCTGCGCGCCAGGCCGCGTGGCTTCCACTTGATCACTAGCGAAGTCGTTAAGCAGCTCCCGGAAATAGCCGAGCTGTCCACCGGCATCATACAGCTGTTTATCCAGCACACCTCAGCCTCTCTCAGCTTGAACGAAAACGCCGACCCCACGGTGCGCGAGGACTTTGAAAACCTGTTCAACCGCATAGTCCCCGACGGCGACGCCCTCTACCGCCACCGGGACGAGGGCGACGACGACCTGCCGGCGCACATCAAGTGCAGCATGCTGGGCAGTAGCCTGAGCCTGCCGATCACCCGGGGACAGATCGCCCTGGGCACGTGGCAGGGCATTTATCTTGGTGAGCACCGCAATCACGGTGGCCCGCGCCGCTTGATCGCGACACTTTTCGGTGAATAGCTGGTCTTAGTTTGAGTTCAGGCGCTGTTAAGATAGCGTTGGCATAATGTGAACTAAGCGTCATTATTAGCGACTAAAGCCTGTGCTATTCTGCCGCCGCTTGCCCAACTAACTACTAATAAGGATTTATTCATGCTGCGTTCGTGGAAACTATTTATGGCATTCGCTCTGCTGTGTAGCAGTGGGCTCAGTGCTGCGCTGGAAGTCGGCGGCAGCCTGCCGGCTCTCAACATCCCCAGCCGTGGCGAGCTGGTCCTCACTGGCGACAAAGTGAGCTATACCCCTTGGTCTAGCGCCACCATTCGCAGCGGCAGCCCGGCGCTGATTTTCCATATGGCGGCACGCATGTCCTCTGACGCCACCATCGCACCGCTGCGCACACGTCTGGAATCCGCTGGCTATGCCCCTGGGGTCTTTCAATCTATCTCGGTCGTCAACCTAGACGATGCACTTTGGGGAACCTCTGGCATGGTGGCCAGTGAGTTAACCAAAAACAAACGCGCCCACCCGGAAGCGGTACTGGTTGCCGATGATGCCGGACGCGGCTTGGCGGCGTGGAACTTAAAATCGAAGGGGGTCGCAGTGATCCTGCTTAATGCCAAAGGAGAAATCAGCTACCTGAAACAGGGCAAACTCTCCAAAAGCGATATAGACACTATTATCAACAAGTTAAATAGCGAAATTGCAAACGCCGAGCAACTCGCCAACAACTGATCGACAGCGCGTCGCCTGTTCAGGCGGCGCGTTTCTCCAGCAAGCGCTTTAAATTCTTCAGCATCATCGTCACGCCCAACTGCATCACCGGACTAAACACCGGCAAAAAATACTTGCTGAAGCCCTTGGGCTTCATCGCCATGGTCCAGCGTACCCGGCAGCTATTGGGCCCAAGTTCGTCGACCTCATAGCGCTCGGCAAACGACTGAATATTATCTCGGCTGGCATGGGTGAAACAGAAAGCCATTTCCCTCCCCTGCTCCCAGGCGATAAACTCTTCAAAACCGGTTAGGCCTCCCAGCATATGCACCGTACGGGTGGTACCGATACCAAAGGGCTGCGGCGACGTCCACTCCACGCGTTGAATTGGCGGCGCCCAGCGCGGCCAATCGTCAGCGTTTTCAAAGGAAGCAAATACCTCGCTGGCGCTTACCGCAAAGCGCTGCTCCGCGACATAACTAAACGGGGCCGATTCGAAAAAAGTCATATCAACGGGCTGACAAGTAAATTTTTCCGCCACTGTGATCTCCACGTAATAAACGGGGCCCGTTCACGGCCCACATTGCGGGGAATCTAACCCGCAACGCCTAAACCGACAAGAAAACTGCGCCAATATGACAAACTCTTCATCAAACCACCGCGAAAACACCGCAACCCGCGCCTCCTCGACAGAGACATTGCCACTGCTCTACCGCGACGAGCACCTGGTTGTGGTCAACAAACCCAGCGGCTTGCTGGTGCACCGCAGCCCAATCGACCGCCGTGAAACCCGCTTCGCCCTGCAACTGTTACGCAATCAGCTGGGACAGCGGATCTACCCGGTACACCGCCTAGATAAGCCCACCTCGGGTTTGATGGTGTTTGCCCTCAATGCCAATGCCGCCGACATCCTCAGTCAGCAATTTGCCAACCACCGCGTACGCAAGGCCTACCTAGCGGTGGTGCGAGGTTACAGTCCCGCTCGGGGTTCTATCGATCACCCGCTGCGCGCCGACCCCGACCCCTATGCCGGCCGCCCCGAGTTTGGCGAGGCAAAACCGGCGCTAACCCACTACCAAAGCCTGGCCCAGCACCAGCTAAATGTAGAAATCGAAGGCTTTCCCACTTCCCGCTATTCCCTTGTGCTCGCCGAGCCGCAAAGCGGTCGCACCCACCAAATTCGTCGCCACATGAAGCATATCGCCCACCCGATTATTGGTGATGCCAAGCACGGGCGCGGCCGCCACAATCGCTATTTCGCCCAGCAGCTGGGCTGCCCACGGCTGCTACTGCACGCCCTCGCATTGCATTTCCGCCACCCTCTAGACGACCGCGAATGCTACGTCCACTGCCCCGTAGACGGCCACTATGCCGCCCTCATAGAGCGCTTTGGCTGGCGAGATAGCGCCGCCCAGGCCGAGGATAGACTTGCCTGGCGGAAGGTTACATAATTATAACTTAACGCCGACAACAATAGGCACTACGATAGGCAACTCCCTAACCGCGTCACACGGCTAATGCCGGACGTCGACACAACAATAATGCGAGGCAATTTCACCGTGACCAAGCTTTACGACTACATCATTGTTGGCGCCGGCTCTGCCGGTTGCGCACTGGCAAATCGCCTCAGCGAAGACGGCCAACGCAACGTTCTGCTGCTGGAGGCCGGCGGCAAAGACAGCAGCCCGGTTATTCATATGCCACTGGGCTTTGCCTTTACGATGAAAAATCCCAAGTTCAGCTGGTGCTACAGTAGTGATCCCGAGCCGCACATGAATGGTCGTCGCATTGATCAGCCGCGCGGCAAAATCTTGGGTGGCTGCAGTTCAATCAATGGCATGGTCTATATCCGCGGCCAAAAAGAGGACTACGACCACTGGGCTGAGCTGGGCAACAGCGAATGGAGCTACGACAAGCTGTTGCCGATTTTCAAGCGCAACGAAGCCTATGTCGGAGAAGGTAGCGACGACTACCATGGCCGCGACGGACAATTGTTTGTCGACGATGTAAAAGACCACTATGAAATGGCCGAGCTCTATGTAAAGGCCGCACAAGAAGCCGGCATTCCCTACAACCCCGACTTCAATGGCGAACAGCAAGAAGGCGCCGGTTTCTACCAGGTCAACATCCGTCGCGGCCGCCGGCAAAGTACCGCTCGCACCTACCTGCGCAATGCCGCCAAGCGCGCCAACCTCACCATCGAAACCAATGCCTTGGCCAGCCAGATTATCTTCGAAGGGCGCCGCAGTACGGGCCTGCGCTACGTTAAAAAAGGCCAGGAAATCACTGCGCGCTGCCGCGGCGAGATCATTCTCTGCGGCGGTACGATGAATTCGCCCCAGCTACTTGAACTCAGCGGCATAGGCAATGCCGACATGCTCCGCCAAAAAGGCATAAAGTCCGTGCAAAACCTGCCCGGTGTCGGCGAAAACATGCAAGACCACCTCACCGTGAACACCCAGCGCTCCTTTGAAGGACTGCGCACGTTCTACGAAGAGTCCCGCCCGCTGCCCATGCTCAGCAACCTGATGAAATTCTGGTTTAAGGGCCGCGGGATGCTCGCTCACCCCGCCTCCCAGGTTGGCGTGTTTTTCCGCACCTCAGAGCAAGTAGAGCGACCCGACGCTCAAATTCACTTCACCCCCGCAGCCGGCGATCAAGACGAAAAGGGCCGCATGCTAACCGTGCCCGGCACCACAGCCACCGTCTGTTACCTGCGCCCCAAGAGCCGCGGCTGGGTGCATATACGCAGCACCGACCCCAAAGAAGCCCCGGCGTTCATCCACAACTATTTAGCCGAAGAAGAAGACCGCCAAAAAATCATTGCCGCGGTTCGCAAGACCCGCGAAATATTTGAAGCACCGGTATTCGCCCCCTGGCGGCGAGAAGAGCTAGTGCCGGGCAGCGATGTGCAGAGCGACGAGGAAATCCTCGAGTTTGTCCGCAACACGGGCGAGTCGGTTTATCATCCGGTGGGCACCTGCAAAATGGGCAGCGATGAAATGGCGGTAGTCGACCAGTATCTGAAAGTGCACGGCATCGACGGCCTGCGCGTTGCCGATGCATCGGTCATGCCGACTATCATTTCCGGCAACACCAATGCCACAGCGGTATTGATCGGTGAACGCTGCGCCGACTTTATTCTAGCGGGACAGTAATATCAGCGCTGGCGATAGGGTATCTGACAGTAGTCGATACCCCGTCGCGGCCGTATTCCCTGTTTCATCAAACACATCTCCAGCGAGTTCATCGACAAGCTGATATTAGGGGTCGGCCCCAAAAAGGCGTGGTCCAAGGCAATACCGCCTTCGGCACTGAGCGAAAATTTCATATAGGGCACCAGCATGCTGCGCCCCTCGCGGAAATATACGCTGGCCTCACGGTAGTTCGAAATCACCGGCGACACCAGGCGCCACTCCTGTTCTTCTTCAAAAGACGGGTGTTTAAGAATTGCTGCAATGCGCAGCAAGTCGGTTTCCAAGTGGGCAAACAGTGGCAGGAAACTACCCGGCTCAGCGCCCTCTTCGCTCACCACTAACAGCTCAACCGCGTCGACGATTTGACTGATCAACCGCTGCTGCTCGCGGCGCTCGTAGACACAACGCCCCAGCTTGAAATCTTGTTCAACCGCTCGCTGCCGGATATAGCGCGCATTAAAGCCAAGACTGGCACCCTTACCCACCGAACTATAGCCTCGCCACTGACTAAGCAGATTACCGTTGGAGCGAAATGAGGCCCCGAACAGGATATGGCCATTGGTGATACGGTGCTGCACCCAGTCGATAAAGGCATTGAGCAAGCCCGGTTCGTCGTGTCCCTGAGCAATGCGCAACTCCACCTCGCGCTTGACCAAATCAGCAGTGTGACGCAGCTCTGCCGAATCGTTCATGTAGCGAATATCACTGGCCCACATGACCCCACTGCCAATAATGCCAAGCACGCCAGCCAAGGAGGTGTAGTGGTACAAGGTGTCAGTCGGCTGCTCGGCATACAGGCCGGCGGTAATCGCATCTATCACACTCAGCCCTCTGCCAAAAAATCACCGACCAAGGCATTGAATTCACGAGGCCTCTCCGCATGTAGCCAATGCCCCGCCCCGGCGATCGTTTCAAGGCGGCTATCGGGGAACTGGCGCATAATCCCCACTCGGTTGTCATCGACAATATAGCGAGATAATTCACCGCGAATAAACAGTGTCGGCCCCCGGTACGGTGATTGCGCCGGCGCATCGCGCAATAAGTCGTAACAATCCGCAATCACGGGCAAATTCATCCGCCACGCCCAGCCGTCTCCCTCACGCACTAAGTTCTTCAGCAGGAATTGCCTGACCGGCAGTTCTGGCGCCGCCTTTTGCAGCAGCGCATCGGCCTGCTCCCGATTGCGCAAGGAGCGCAAATCCAGCTCCAGCAAGCCCTCGATAATCGCATCGTGCCCGCGCCCGTAGCTTACCGGTGCAATGTCGGCCACCACCAGACGACTGACTCTCTCGGGCTGTGTCGCCGCCAACTGCATGGCCACTTTGCCACCGAGCGAGTGCCCCAACAGGGCTGCCCGCTCAATACCCAAAGTATCCAGGGTGCGGGCGACGTCCAGCGCCATCGTCGGTATATCCATATAATCGCGATGCGGCGACTTACCGTGATTGCGAAGATCCATGCGAATCACTCGATAATGACTTTCTAAGCTGCGCGACAAGGTCAACAAATTGCTCGCTGAACCAAACAGGCCGTGCAGCAGTACTACGGCACTGCCCTCTCCCCGAGATTCGCTGTACAAGGTTGCCGCCGCACTTTTAAGTTCGCTTCTCATGCTTTGATCCGGTTGTTAGAATGCCTGCGCATTCACATAAATAGGTACTGTCGTGAGAACTTCGTTTCTAGTTATTAGCGTGCTGGCACTGGTGTTAACCGCCTGCAGCTCAGTCACTTACAACCCAACGGTATTCGACTATTTTATTGCAGAGGAAACTCTGACCAACAAGCCCGTAAAAAAGGTCATCATCGCCAGCGTAAACGTTACCGGCGAGCCGACGCTTTCCATCTTACGGGACAGCGTAACGAAAATCGACGGCATGGTCGGCGACTACCTGCGCAGCAATAACTACGAAATTGCTCCCCAACACCTGTTTAATAACGCCTGGCAACAAGCCCTGCTGAACTTCGGTGAGTTCTACGATCCCACCACGGGCAAAGTGGATCAACTGGGCTGGCAAAAGGTAATGGCGAGCACCTTTCAAAGTCTGCAAGCCCATAAAGATATCGACGCCGTGCTGTTTACCGACCTGATTGCACACGACGTGCAACACAGCGCGGGCATGAAGCACTACGCGCGCTGGTACGGTGTGACCCGCGAGCCGGCTACCCAGGGCGCCACCGCCAGCGTGCCAATGGATTTTAACTGGACGCAAATTATCAAGGGCGCCAGTTTGGTGGTGACGTTATACAGCGTCGAAGGCCAGCCGTTATTCTCCAGCCGCGGCGGCCTGGATACCCTCCATGCCGTTGATAGCCGTAAAAGCCAAAAAGGCTTTGTGCGCCGCAATAAAATTCTCAGCAATAGCAGCCGCATCGACGAGGGCATTCAGTTGGCCTTTCACCCACTTATCAAAATGGCCCGCTACCCCGCACCACCGAAGCCCCCTGCGCAGTAGTCACCTCGCTGCCAAGCGGCACCACTGGTGACTCCCGGCCTTGCCGTCGCCGGCACAGCAAGGCTGCGCCGCGCAGGGCGCCCTGGGGAATAGGCAGATGCTGCAGCGCCCCCTAGGCGCCCGCCGCCTGAACCCAGACAGGCGAACTCCAGGCCCGCTCGCGAATCTGCCGGCGATGATCCGCGCGGCAACAGGCCTGATATTCCGGTGCCACGGCATCGGGCTTGCTGCAATCCACCGACGCCGCCACGCACACCTGCTGACTCCATCGACAGCGTGGATTTTCCACGGCCCTCGCATAGTAGTAATGGCGCCCATCGGGGTCAAAATCCGGGTCGCGCCACACCGCGCAGAGCTGCGCCGCGCCCGCCCCCCGCGTCTGGCAACTCGCCAAATCCACTGAGGCCTGCTTCCCCGAATGGGCTATATCAAACACCCGCTCAGAACGCTGGCCATCAGCACCAACACTGCCCTTGATGATTTGCAACTTTTGCAGTGGTAAACCGGCCTGACGGTCACTGCCGACGTCCATCGCCGCCATCACCGCAAACACCGGCGCAACGCCCTGTTCCACCACCAGTTCGCCCCCCATCGGCACGCCCGAACGATAACCTATCGCGCTAAAGTCACTGCGCTCGCACATGTCTTCGGGCAAGTCCGCTGCCGCAAACAGCCTCATCCCGATCCGCGGGCCGCTGGTGGCGTAGACCTCGCGGCGCTGCAGCGCATCAAAAATCGCATCGCGGCTGTTTTCCTCAGCCCATACCGCCGCCAATCCGCCGGGGTTAAACTCCAGATCATCGGGCAGCCCTGAGGGCATGCTGTCGCCGGCGGGCACACCGGCGCCGCCATGACCGAGAAACTGCGATTCGCTGACTGCACCGGCCGCCGAAATATGTGTGTCACTACTGCCTATAAAGCCTACTGCCAGTGGGTTTCGCCCCTCCTCATCGCGCTGCGCATAGGCCATGCCATCACGCAAAACTTCGCGCAAAAAGCCCGAGCGCTCACCGGGCGGCTCGCTCAACATTGGTGATACTTTGCCGAGAAACTTGCTCCTAAAGCTCCCGTAGGGCAGCTGCTCAAAACCACACAACTCATCCTCGGTTTGCAGCGGGTCGTAGAAGCATTCGGAACTGCCCTTGTGCTGCATAATCTCTACCACCCGCTCTAAGCGCGCACGCTGAGCCTCCCGACGCCGGCTGAGCGCCGTGCCGTCATCGTTGAGCGCGAACATATAGCCATCACTGAGATTGCTATTGTGGGGGATTACCAGCACCTCACAGTCTTTCAGCGAACTCGCCGGCCCACAGCGTTGATCGAGGCCATCCCAAAGCTGCGCTGCGCTGGGAGCGTCGATAAAACTCAACGGCAGGGACGGAACATGCTCGTTGCGGAAAATAATGTTGCGATGTAAATTCGCCAAGTTCTGCGCAGCCCCCGTCCACTCGTAGGCGACAAAGGATGTAAAGCGGCAATCCTCGCTGCGATCATAGGCGCTCTCCGCCGCGCGGCGGATATCCTGCCAGGCGGCGCTCCCTTGCTGTCGGCAATACTCGCCATCATCGCCGCAAAAACCCAAACGCTTGGCCCGCGCCGCCTGAGTATTGAACAGAAAAAATGCCGCCCTAGGCCACTCCCGATACAAGCGACACTGCCAACTACTATAGCCCTGCTGTTCAGCATCAAGACAAATCTCGCGCTCGCCAAGCAGCTCGGCATGATCGGTCACCGCAGCAAAATCCAGCGGCCTCTCCAGCTTCAAATGACGAAGTGCTTCACCACTGGGCAACCACGGCTGTACCGGCAAACTCCCGCCCCTCGCAAAGCGGTAGGCATCAGCCGGGGATGTGCGCGTACCCTGAGTACTGGCATCCAAGGAATACTTGGTGTGGACATGCAGGTCGCCGAACAATAGCTGACGCTCTGCCTGCCAGTTTTGACATCGCGCCCTGCCGGCATCGGCATAAACCTCTAGCGGCGCCATCACCAGCAGTGCCCACAAGCAAAAAACGGTCTTTTTTATCACGAAGGCCTGCCCCGAAAATGTTATCAAAGAGGTATTGTGGGACCGCCGCACTGCTTAACAACATCCCTCGTTCGGCCGAGTAGCGGTGAATTCAGCTTCTATTCACCTTGGCTGTGTAATGCTAAAAGCCACACTGCCTAAAGCCAAACCAAGGAGGCGCTATGAACACAAGACAGTGGCTACTAGGCGGTCTGCTACTAGCCCTCAGCAGCACTGCTATGGCAGATCACCGCCACCCGCGACATCACGCTGCCCACGGCGACTACCCCGCGTATGAGTACCGCCATCAGCAGCGCGAACGCGCCTATTGGCGCGGCTATCACCAGGGTTACAGGGACGCCAGACGCGAGCACCGCAGCTATCACAGTCGGCGTCACTACGGCCAAGCCGATCTCCACTACCGGCGCCATGTGCACAGCCACTACTGTGACCACAGGCCGAAATTCAACAGCCGCGTGAAGGTGTTTCTAAATCTGTAGGCTACTCTGCAAAACGCTGCTTCATACCGTCAAACCAATGGCGCAGCGTACTGCAGGATTCCGGGATATCGCGCTTCACCCAGTTGCAAAAGCCCAGTACCACATAGAGGTCTATATCGGCCTGACTGAGCGCATCGCCGACCAGAAAATCACGCCCTTTCAATGCCCCGTCCATGGCCTCGTAAAACGCAGTGATACGCAGATTCCCCCGCTCAACTAGCTCGGGAATCTGTGGCAAAGCAAGTGGCCCCGGCAATGCTCGGCCCTTAAAGGCTTCACTGCCATTGCGCAGCACTTCAGCAACCGCCGCCAAGCCATCGACATATAGCCGCTGACACCAGGCAACAATTTTCGCCCGTTCTAAAGCGCTATTGCCAAACACGGTCTTCTCGGGATACAGGCTGTCCAAATAAAGATTGATCGCGATAACGTCGCACAGTACCTCGCCACTATCGAGCTGCAACGCCGGTACCGTACACTGTGGATTAATCTGACTAAACGCCGGACGAAGTTGCTCCCCCTTCATCAGATCGACCTGCTCCGTATCCAGGTTAAGTCCTTTGTACTTCAGCATCAGGCCAACGCGACGCGGATTGGGGGCAACATCAAAGGTGTAGAGCTTCACCATTTTCTCCTTATTATTCAGCTATTATCGACTCAGAGGTTCAGCGCAAGTTAAGCCTATGCCTTCTAAACTGCAAGCGTACATTTGATCCCCGTGTGCTAAAGAAGCTGAAATAGGCCGCCAGACTGCGTTAACCTATGCTTTTACAGCCATGGCACAACAAGTGGCCCGAACTACCAATTAGTGACTCTATGAAACGTCGTCAACGCCAAACACGCCTCGCTCTCCTCCTGGCCGGCAGCCTGCTCAGCGGCCACATCTACGCCGGCTCGCTGCTCGATTCCGGCGTAAACAGAGGCCTAGGCCAACGGCCTCGTATCGACGCTCCGCAACAGCATCTCGGCGTGCAACAAAGGCTTAGCGCGCGCGAGGCAATTGCCATTGCCGAACGCCGTTACGGCGGCCGCGCTGTTGGCGCAAAAAAAATCCCTTCCTCCCACGGCAGCGCTTACCGGGTGCGCATTCTGCAAAAGAACGGCAAAATCAAAAACGTCATCATTGACAATAACTGACCCACAATAAGTAAGGCCCACCATGCGTGTATTAATAGTGGAAGATGAAGCGCTACTGCAGGCCCAGCTCGCCGAGAATTTCAGCGAAGCCGGCTTTGCCTGTGACCGCTGCGGCGATGGCGAGGAAGCCCTATTCCTGGGCCGCGAATATCCCTACGACTTGGCGGTAGTCGACATCGGCCTCCCCAAGCTAGACGGCATCAGCCTGGTCAGCCGCTGGCGCGAAGAAGGCATTAAACTTCCGGTGCTGATTCTGACTGCCCGTGACAGCTGGCAAGACAAGGTCAAAGGGCTTGAATGCGGTGCCGACGATTACGTGGCCAAGCCCTTTCAAATAGAGGAGGTATTAGCGCGCGCCAACGCGCTGATCCGCCGTTCGGCCGGCTTTGCCAGCCCATTACTCAACTTCGGCACGCTGAGTATCGACACCGCCGCCAAATCCGCAAGCGTCGGCGAGCGCAGCCTCAACCTCACGACCTTCGAATACAATGCCCTGGAATATCTCGCCATGCGCAGTGGCCAGGTGGTGTCAAAAAGTGAGTTGACCGAACACCTCTACGACCAGGACTTTGACCGCGACAGCAACGTTATCGAAGTGTTTATTGCAAGACTGCGCAAGAAAATTGATCCCCAGGGCGATTTACGCCCCATCAGTACACTGCGTGGTCGCGGCTATCGCTTTGAGCTGAGTGAGGCCGAGCGCTGAACATGGCCTCACGCCGGCCGTCGATCAGCCGCCGGCTACTGCTGGCGATGATCCTATGCATGCCGCTGTTGCTGGGGCTTACCGCCGTGGCGATAGACAGCGCCTATCACAGCAGCCTGATCAAAGCGGAAGAAAACCGCCTCAAAGCACAGTTTTTTTCACTGCTCGGTGCCGTCGAATGGGATGAGAATGAAGGCCTCAGCACCGATGATCGACTCAAAGAGCCGCGCTTTTGGCAATTCCGCTCCGGCTTGTATGCCGACATTCGCGGCCGCGATGGCACCCTACTCTGGCAGTCTCTAAGCGCAGACACGCTACAACTTCCTACAGGCGCCAACACCACCGACTCTGGCCAGGAACAACTAGGCAGTGCCGAAATTGACGGTCAGCCCTTCCTGTTTTATCGATATCAAGCGGTATGGGAAACCGACAGCGGCCGCGACATCCCGCTGGTATTTTCGATCTATTCAGAAACGCGCAGCCTGCTGAACGAACAGGCGCAATTCCGCCGGCAACTCGCCACCTGGCTGGGACTGGTCGCCTTACTATCGGTATTACTGGTGGCCATTATTCAGTACTGGGGGCTCAAACCCTTGCGCAAACTAGCCAAAGACTTACACCGGCTGGAAACCGGCGACAGCGACCAACTCAGTGACGACTACCCAATTGAACTCGAAGCCATTACCGGCAACCTTAACCAACTAATCCAGAAGGAGCGCCGCCAGCGCGAGCGCTACCGCAATACCTTGGGTGATTTGGCCCACAGTCTAAAAACGCCTTTAGCAGTACTAAAAAATGAGCGACTGGACGAATCCCAACGCAGCGAACATATTCAGCGCATGGACAACATCATCAAGTATCAACTGCGCCGCGCGGTGAGTAGTGGCAGCCAACAGCTACGGCGTAAAACCCCCTTAAAACCCCTGCTCAACAGTCTGAAAAACACCCTACTCAAAGTCCACCACGGGCGCACCATAAACTTTGAGATAGCGCTCAACGATGATGCTGCGGTGGCGATAGATGAGCAAGACCTGCTGGAACTGTTCGGCAATCTGCTGGACAACGCCTGCAAGGCTTGCCAGCAATCGGTTGTCATTCACGGTCACCGCACCTCCCATGGACTCGTCATCAGCATTGAAGATGACGGCCGGGGGCTTGACCCCAATGAGTTGGAGGTACTGATGGATCGCGGGCGACGCGGCGATCAATACGCCCAGGGCCAAGGACTAGGCCTGGCGATTGTTCGCGACATCGCCGACAGCTGCAACATCACGCTATTATTTAAGCGGCGACCACAGGGCGGCAGCTGCATCCAACTGAGCTTTCCACAGCTAAAAACTCAGCTTTAAACGCCAAAAAAAGTCGACTTCCGCAGCCTTCAATAACCGCTTGTCGATATTGTTATCAGACAGCGGACGCGCCACCACCAGCTCGCTACTCAAACTTTCCTTATAGCTCACTTTAAGCGCTACCCCCGCATCGCTAATGCTGCGCGTGTCGCCGGCGTCACCGCGAGCATCTTCGTACCACAGCCAGCCCTGCTCAATAAATAGGGAGGGCTTAACTTCTAAGCCGAACAAGGGTAAGCCGCTACCTTCAAATTTTACCTTCGCGTAATGCCCCGAATCCCCCACCAATACCCCTGGCAAATAGGCCGACAAGCCATTATTCCCGCCGAGGTAATACTGTTGCTGAAGCGGCAGCTGACTGCCGTCTGAATACTGACCGCTCGCACTCACGGTGAGATGAGCCCAGTCCACCACTGCCGACTGCAGTGAAAACCTGGGTTTAAAAACCACAAATTCACTGGTTCGGCGACCGATAAAAACCACACCATCCCTATCGTCCGTAGCAAAAGTGCCGCTATCTGGCTTCACGCCAACATCGACAAAAGCCTGGGCGGTCAGCTTGCTCGGCAGCCCGGCCAAGTGCATTAAACGGTTAAACTTCAGCCCCACTTCCACATTGGCTTGGGGCTCATCAAGTAAATTTCCCGCCCCCCGTACATCAATCGTGGAGTCGATATATTCAAGACGCTCAGTCAGCGTCAAGCGGTAGAAACTGTCACTCATTAACACCTGCTCACCGGTCAACGCCAACGACAGCGTCTCCGACTGCAGATATACCCGCTCCGTCGAGGTAAGCGTTTCACCGCCGCCGACGCTCAAATCACCACCGGAGTCTCCCAACAAGGCGCAGAGCAGTGCGATATCACAGCTGCCACCGCTGAACGCGGGGTCGCTAGTGCTGGTGACCGAGGCATCGGCATAGCGCGCATAGTCGATATAGCGCGCTTCTAGGCCATACAAACCTAGTGGCGTAGGATAATTGACGCGCAGCGTATAACCGTCGTAGTAATCACCGCCATTTACTTCACCGAGCTCGGTTAGCGCACGGTCATACAGCAACTGCAACTGCACGCCACTACTGAAATCGTGGGTAGCCGCCAGCGCACCAAAATAACGCCCAAGAAAACGGTTACCGTAATTATTCGCCGCCACACTTAACTTGGTGGCATCATGATCGATTTTCGGCCGCTCAGTAAAAACCATCGTATAAGCACTGGGATCCGCCCCCACCTGATAGCTTACACTGTAATCTACCCCCGAGCGGTCACTTTGGAGATTAGCCAACACCCGCTTGGCATCAAACTCTCTGCGCAGCAAATCATCGTCACCAATCAAGCCGGAAAAATAGCTGCGGATCTTAGCTGGCGCCTTGATATCGGCCAGACTACCGTTCACCACATGGCCATAGATCGTGTTGCCGCGCTGGGCAAAATAAACCGTCGTCAACAAATGCCCTTGCTGGTAGTAGGCCTGATTGACCGCATTAATGGCCTGTGCAGGTGTTGAGGCAGCCGACATCAAGCTGTCCAGCTGTTCAACACTCAGATAGCGATTGCCGGTAATACGCAGTGTGTAGCCAGCCACAACCGCCTCGTAACTCGACTGCGAAAGGCTGGCACTGTGCTGCTCTATGCGCTCTGCCGTCGATGCCTGGGGCGGAATAACTGGGGGTAAATCAATTGCCATGCTTTATGTCCTTAACCGCTAAGGTACCTAATTGTTATCCACGCCATCGATGACACGTAGCTCAACGCGGCGATTCTCCGCCCGCGCCGCAGTCAGTTCAGCAGTGTTCAACCCCCGAATATCGACCTTGGGCTGATGCTCGCCATAACCCACTGCATGCAACCTAGTCGCCTCAACACCTTCCGCCACCAGAAAATTGATGACCGCCAATGCCCTGGCCATCGCCAGGCGCATATTGTAATCATCGCTACCCCGATCATCCGTGTGACCGGCGACTTCCACATTCACATGAAGATGGGGCTGTGATTTGAGGATACGTGAAGCTTGGCGCAATACGGCCGCCGACGACGCATTGAGCAGCGCCGTATCAGTCGCAAAACTAACACCCCGCAACTCCAATGGCTTCGCTTTATCTAAATGGCAACCCGAAGGCAGTACGATCGCCCCTGCCGGGGAGTTAGGACAGCGATCAACTTCGTCGCAGACACTATCGCGATCAGCGTCGCGACACTGCGCCGCAGCAGCTGACCGCCCTAAGAACTTTTTTGGGCGGTCACTATCGATACGCTCGCCTTGCGCATCGACCTCCGCCTGATCAGGGTCATCTTCCGGCAACTCAATGGTAAGCACCTCGGGCACCACATCGTTACCACCGGCCGTGTCCTGTAAAAACTCTATCACAGAACTATCGCCCCCCAGATTATCCAGCAGGGGGGCCAATGCATCACCACCGGCGCCCAATCCATCCAGGGGCTCGCTGGGGGCGCCCAGCAACAAGATATCCTGCCCCGCCAAACCGGCACCTAGCAAGGCATCTTCACTCAGCACATCTAGTGATAAAGCAGAAATATCATCGTCACCACCGCCCGCACCCGGGACAGTGACATCCACACCGACACCCAGTACGTCGACCGAAATTAGCTGTGCCTGTGTCGCAAAGGGCAACACCAATACGCTGAACAGCAATGTTTGTATAGCAAACCGATAATTCAAATGCCGATGCCTGCCTGGTTATAAAAACGCCTTATCTTAATAATAGCGTTCATTCTGATACAGCGTACCCTAACTGAAAAGCAAAAAAAGCCGGCTCCTTCAAGAAACCGGCTTTTTCTCAACACTTACTAATTTTCTCTACGCATATTAGGGCGTAGGAAGGGCAAAATCAGGCTCCTGACCGTCAAAGCTGAACGATGTAGAGAAGGCTGCAGACTCAAACGAAAATGCGAACGACAAAGGCAGCGCGCTGGGCTCCGAGTCGCTATCACCGCCTTCAGAAGGTGCCGGCATCGGCAACACATCCAGCACCGGCTGCAATGGATTTTCACCGTCATTGCCACCTTCGCTACCGCTTTCTGCCTCTAGGCCAGCCTGAAGCTCAGCGACAACGGCTTCCAGCGGATTTTCACCATCCGACGAGCCACCCTCACCTTCTAAACCAGCCTGCAGTTCAGCGACCGCGGCTTCCAGCGGATTTTCACCTTCCGATGAACCACCCTCACCTTCTACACCGGCCTGAAGCTCGGCAGCCAGCTCCGCCAACGGGTTATCACCACCCTCAGAATCGCCCTCGGGAGCAAAGCCCATCAGATTTTCCTGTAAGTGAGCAAATGCGGTCTCCAGAGTGACAGGAACCGCCTCAGCGCTAGCTTGGGCTGACTCGGGATCAGTGGCCAGGGCATCTACCACGTCGGTCACCGCATCAACGGTACCGTCTTCGCCGGCCAGATCATTTGCCAAATCATCAACAGTTTTAGTTAACTGCAGAGCATAAGGTGCCAGTGGGTTTTCACCCTCGCCACCACCGCCCTGCAGCTGATCCAGCAGAGGCTGCAGCGGATTTTCACCATCGGAGCCACCGCCCTGCAATTGATCCAACAGGGGCTGCAGGGGGTTTTCACCCTCAGCACCCGCTTCCAGGCCGGCCTGAAGCTCAGCGACAATCGCCTCCAGCGGGTTGTCACCACCTTCCAGGGCACCCAGCTGAGAATCCAGCTCACCCAGAGGACCAACCAACTCTACAAGTGGAGTACCCGCCAGGCCATCGGCCAATGGCTCGATCACTGGCGCCAACGGGCCCGCAGCAGAAAGTGATGACGCAGCGGCGATGGCTGTCGCCAGCGAAAGTTTCTTCATTGAATGGTATTTCACAGTTTGTCCTCCAGACATTTTGTTGTTCTAACAGCCAGATCTGCGTCCAGCCTGATTTCTTCTATAGCGCGATGATACGCGTTTATACGTATTGATTATAGTGACTCACATCACAAAAGCTCTCGCCCCTAACCTAGTTAACCTAGCGGCACAAAGCCCCACCACACAGCCTTGCTAACGCACTGCTTTTGTAGGGTAATCAGTAAGCTGAAGAACAAGAAAACAACCGAGTCCAACGCCGGATAGCACTTATGGTAATTTCCACCGGCATTGAAATTTGAAAAGAATCTAACAATAAAAAAGGGCCGCACGATGGCGGCCCTTTTCATATATGGTCGGAACGGCAGGATTCGAACCTGCGACCCCCACACCCCCAGTGTGGTGCGCTACCAGACTGCGCTACGCCCCGAAATGAGGGGCAGAATCATACCCCAACTAAATGACACTGTGAACTATCTTTTTAGAACTTTTAACAATTCTTCCAGTTCACCGAGCATCTGTCGGATAAGCTGCCTGGAATGCGACGAGTCATCCTTTGCCTCATCCCCAGACATGCGCTGCCGCGCACCACCGATAGTGTAGCCCTGCTCATATAACAAGCTGCGTATTTGACGAATCATCAGCACATCTTGGTGCTGGTAATAACGCCGATTGCCGCGACGCTTAACCGGCGCCAACTGCGGGAATTCCTGCTCCCAATACCGCAACACATGGGGCTTCACACAACACAGCTCGCTTACCTCACCAATGGTGAAATAACGCTTGCCCGGTATCGGCGGTAATTCGTCGTTATGACTTGGTTCCAGCATAGTCCTCTACCCTGGATTTCAATTTTTGCCCCGGCCTAAAGGTCACTACACGGCGCGCCGAAATCGGAATTTCTTCACCAGTTTTCGGGTTTCTCCCGGGGCGCTGGCTTTTATCACGGAGATCAAAATTACCGAACCCCGAGATTTTCACCTGTTCATTATTCTCCAAACAATGGCGAATCTGCTCAAAAAACAACTCGACCAGCTCTTTCGCCTCACGCTTGTTAAGGCCCAGCTCCTCATACAGGCGCTCGGCCATTTCAGCCTTGGTGAGGGACGTCATCACATTCAGTTCCTTAAACTGGCGCCAAAACGCTGCTGCAGCGACTGTACAACTGCGCCGACGGACAGGGTAACTTCTTCCTCATTAAGAGTGCGCGATGAATGCCGATACGTCAAGCCTAGCCCTAAGCTTTTCCTTTCTGGATCAACACCTTTACCTTGATAAATATCAAAGAGCTTCAAGTCGATTAAGATCTCGCCGGCAGCCGCCTGGGCACAGTCCAGCACGGCCTGAGCGGCGACATCGCGAGGCACAATCAGCGCCAAGTCTCGCCGCAACTCGGGGTAGCGCGACAACGGCACGAACGCCGGCAC
>NZ_JBFIGO010000002.1:0-88403 GCF_041602295.1 Spongiibacter sp.
ACCACCTGGGTGAATTTGGTGACCCGCTGCGCAATTGACTGCGCCTGCGCGCCATCGACCACAATCCGCCCCTGCGCCAACAGCAACCGGGTATCGGCAATGGTGTAGTCGCTGTGTTGACTGATAAAGCGATCGAGTCGCGTGGTCGAGGCTGTCATGCCCTGCTGGCCATAGAAATACTCACCCAGGGAGGCAAAAATCTGCCGACCTATCCGCGGTGTTTATTGAGGTATTGCTTGGTAGAGTAGCCGGTCCAAACCTTAAACGCCTTGCTGAAATTACTGGCGTTGCTGTAGCCCAGCAATTCGGAGATATTCTCCAGCGTCATGCGCTCGTCTTCCAGTAACTGGATAGCCCGGCTGAAGCGCTCGGAGTTTTTGATATGTTGGAAGCTGCTGCCCTGTTGGTTCAGTTTTCGCTTAAGACTGCTCACCGACATAAACAGCGCGTCGGCGACTTCGTCTATCGACCGCCAATGCCGGCGGTCATCGCAGTAGATAAGATTGCGCACCTGATCAGTAAAGGTGATGCCCCGGGCATTCATCGCCAGCAATTCTTCCTCACATTGCGCCAATGCCGCTTGTGATATCGCCGGATTGTGCGCCGTGGGCTGCATTTCTAACAGCGCGGCCGGAAAAAAAATGCTGTGGCGCTCACCCTGGTACTGAATATCCAGCGCCGGCTGCTGGCGACGGGGGTCAACCCCCCGGCTCGGGTAGGTGGTGTGGATAACAATGTCGCGATCAGACTGCAACTGGCCGATAAGCTGCTTGGCCATCAACGCCAAGCAGCACAATATCGTCAGCACAAAGATCTCTTCTATCTGTGCCTGCTCCGGCGCTAGCACATCCTGGTTCGCCAGCTGATCGACAATAAACACCTCGGCGATATCGCCGTTTATCTCAAGTTTTAGTTTGAGGTTTTGGATACGAATATCGATAAGCTGAATCAGCAGAGTAATGGCTTCATGTACCGTTGCGCAGCCGTTCAAGGCAAAACCCAACTTGCCGTGACGCGACAGCGTAAGGCGCCGTGCAAAGTCGTATGGCAGCATCGGGTCGGCCAGCAAACTCGGACAGTTTCTCAGCACCTGCACCAGCGACTCATTGCCTATTTTGATATCGTCATGAATAAAAATATCAACGGGCAGGTCGCTGCCAGCCAGAAACTGTCGCGGCTCAATGCCGCGCTCAAACGCCAGCTCCTGCAGTGCCACCAGGTATTCAACGGCGATAGCCGTGTCGCCTCTCCCCACCATTTTTACTGTCATTGTGCGCACTTTATTAAAGTTAAATCGGGCTAAAAGGACTAAAAGCTGGTCTGTTTGAATCTGTCCGCACCACTACCCCTACTCTAAGATCATCGACCAGTTTGGGTCAACACGCTTAAGGGGAAGCAAATGGACGGCAACAATACCGCTAATTCGGCGACATCGGAAATATCAAAGATTCTGCCACGCAATGTGCAATTTGATTTTAATATCGATATTAAAAAATATTGGTACGACGACAACGCGCTGATGACCGCGTGGATGTGTGCGCTGTCTTCGATGTTTCCCCCCGGCGAAAAGGAATTTATTCGCTCAATACGCGCCTTTGAAAAACAAATTCAAGACCCCGCTCTGCAACAAGATATCAAAGGCTTTATCGGCCAGGAGGGCTTTCACCAGCTCAACCACAAACGCGTTAACCGCTATCTGGAAGAAAAGACCGGCTTGCGCGTCACCGCCCTGGAACAGCAGGTCAGCGACAATATCGGCGACATGCTAGCCGCCGGTGACTTTAGCGACGCCCAGTTACTGGCCTCCACCGTATGTCTGGAACATATCACCGCGATTATGGGCGAGTGGATGCTGCGCAACAAGGAAATCGCTGACCCTGCCCCGGCCATCTTTCGCGAGCTGATTTTGTGGCACGGCGTGGAAGAGCTGGAACATAAATCTGTCGCTTTTGATGTGTATATGCAGTGCGTCGGCGACCGCAAATTGCTGCGCCGGGTCATGGTGGCCACCACCTTCGGCTTTTGCATTGGCCTGCTGCGCATGCAGCTCCAGCTGCTGTGGTGGGAACGCAAGCTGCCGTCGCTGCGCGACCTGTGGGGCACGCTCAAATTCAACTTTGGCAAGCACGGCGTTATACGCCATGTGTTTAAGCCCTACTTCACCTTCTTCAAAAAAGACTTTCACCCGGACAACACCGATGAAAGCGCACTCATTGCCGAGTGGGCGCGAAACTACCCAGAACTGGCGAGTGCCACAAAATGACGACCCAGCAAGCACCGGTGGTGGCGATCAGCGGCGCCGCCTCGGGCATCGGCCGCGCAATAGCCCTTCTCTATGCCCGCCGCGGAGCGCGCTTGTCGCTGGCGGATAAGGGCGAACTCAGCGAGGTTGAGCGCGACTGTCGCCACCTGGGCGCCGCCGATGTGCTGTGCCTGCAGCTGGATGTCAGCGATCGCCAGCAGGTCCGGCAGTGGGCCGACAGCAGCGCCGCACAATTTGCGGAAATTAACCTGATTATCAATAACGCTGGCGTGAACCTGAGCGGCTGTTTTGAACACAGCAGCCGCGAGGACTTTGACTGGCTGATGGGCATTAATTTCTGGGGCGTGGTCAATGGCTGTGAGGCCTTCCTGCCCTACTTAAAACACGCCCGCTGGGGCCACGTGGTGAATATATCCAGCCTGTTTGGCCTGATCGCAATGCCCAATCAAAGCGCCTACAACGCCGCCAAGTTTGCCGTGCGCGGTTTTACCGAAAGCCTGGCGCTGGAAATGGCGCAAAGCCCCTACAACATCAGCGTCAGCACCGTGCACCCCGGCGGCATTAAAACCAATATCGTCAACAACGCCCGCTTTGGCGACGCCCAACTGGGCGCCGTCGATATCGAACAGGCCAAGCAGCAATTTAACCACCAGCTGGCGCGCACCAGCGCCGAACAGGCCGCGCAAATTATCGTCCGCGGTATCGACCGCAAAAAGCGCCGCATCATCGTCGGTAAAGACGCGGCGTTTATCGACCTGGTTCAACGCCTATTGCCATCACGCTACCAAGCTTTAGTGCTGCGCTACGTATCCTGAGGACTCATCATGAAAGAACAACAGGCCAAGGTAATTATCGTCGGCAGTGGCTTTGCCGGCCTAGGCATGGCAATACAATTAAAGAAAGCCGGTTGGCACGACTTCATCGTACTGGAACGCGGCGACGACGTTGGCGGCGCCTGGCGTGAAAACCACTATCCGGGTTGCGCCTGCGATGTCGAGAGCCTGCTCTACTCGTTTTCCTTCGAGCCCAAGCACGATTGGTCGCGCAAGTTCGCACCGAGTGCGGAGATTCACCAGTACCTGCGCCACTGCGCGCGCAAATACGATATTTACCCCCATATTCACTTTTCGCGCAGCCTGGTTAGCGCCGAGTTCGACGAAGGCAATGCCCGCTGGCAACTGCGCGACAGTGACGGCCGGCATTACAACAGCCAATTTCTGGTGTCGGCACTGGGGCCGCTGAGCAACCCCATTATCCCCGACCTCGACGGCCTGGATAACTTTGACGGCCCGGCATTTCACTCCGCGCAGTGGGATCACAGCGTTGACCTTAAAGACAAGCATGTCGCGATTGTCGGCAGCGGCGCCAGCACCATCCAGTTTTTACCGAAAGTGGCCGAACAGGCCAAGTCGGTCACCCTGTTTCAACGCACAGCGCCGTGGGTGATGCCAAAGCTCGATAGACCCTTCAGCCGCCGCGAACAACTGATGTTCAAATGGCTACCGGGCTTTCAAAAACTCTGGCGGGGGATGATCTACTGGCGCGCCGAGCTGTTTCTTAAAGCCTATCTCAACACCGATTCGTGGTTACACCGCTACGGCGAAAAGCAAATTAGACGCTATATCGACGCCGTTATTAGCGACCCGCAGTTGCGCGAAAAAATAACGCCCAAATTCAGCCTCGGCTGCAAACGCACCCTGCTCAGTAATGACTACTACCCCGCCCTGATGCGCGACAATGTCAGCGTGGTCGACGCCGGTGTAGAACAGATTTCTTCTCGCGGGGTCATTGCCGCCAACCAGCAGGAATACCCCGCCGACGCCATTTTATTTGGCACCGGCTTTCGCGTTGACGACCCACTCTCCGGGGTCACGGTGAAAGGGCTGGACGGCCGCGACCTCGGCAAAGAATGGCAGGGCAATGCCTTTAGCAGCTATTACGGCACGACGGTCAGCGGCTACCCCAATATGCTGATACTGGCGGGACCGAACACCGGCATCGGCCATACCTCGCTGGTGTATATGATTGAGCAGCAAATCAGCTACGCGATTAAATACCTGAAAAAAGTCGACAGTATCGATGGCGCTTATCTCGATGTGCTCCCCGACGCTCAGCAGCGCTTTCACGACAAACTGCAGCAGCAATTCCCCGGCACCGTGTGGGCCGCCGGCTGCGAAAGCTGGTATCTCACCGAGGGCAAAAAGAACTTCAGCATTTGGCCGACCTTTACCTATCGCTACGCTAAAGAAGTTCGTCAGCTGCGCCTGAGCGACTACCGCCTGTGCTCAGTCGCCGGGGTCAATGGTAGCGAGGTGCTGGCGCGATGAAGCCGCTGAATAAAATCGCAGCGGGTGCTGCGCTGGTATCGGCCTTGGTCGCACTGCCAATTGCCGCCTGCTACACCGCCCCGCTACAAACCGCAGCGGGAATTACCCAACTGCAACGCTACTTATCCGGCGCGAGTTACCAACAAGTGTCGCTGGCCAGCGGTGTAAGCATGGCCTATTTAGATAGTGACAGCAGCGCAACCGCCGACAAACCAGTGCTGCTGTTACTGCACGGCATTACCTCTAGCAAGGATATTTGGCTGGAGATACTGCAAAACTTCCCCAGCTATCGCGTCATCGCTGTGGATATGCCCGGCCACGGCGACAGCCGCGAACCCCAGGACTTTGACTACGCCGTCGAAAACCTCAGCGCTCAACTTGCCGCCTTTATTCAGCAACTTGAGCTGCCGCCGGTTCACCTGGTCGGCAACTCACTGGGCGGACTCGTTGCCGGCCTCTACACCGCTGAGCACCCTAAGCAGGTACAGTCATTAGTGCTGATGAACAGCGCCGGCATTGACCCGCCACAGAAGAGCATGTTGATGCAGAAGGCCTTAACAGATCGCAGCTACAACCCGCTGTTAGTGCAATCACCTGAGGACCTTTCGCCAAAACTGGCCGCCGTGCTGGCCCGGCCACCGCAGCTGCCACCACCGATAAAGCAGCTGATGTCTGCCCGGGAACTGTCGCGGCTGAAGGCCAATAGCCAGTTGTTCGCAGCCGTGCTTGACGATGAAAGCAACCTGAATAAATTAGAAGCGCTGCTGCCCAAGTTCGCGGTGCCAACCCTGTTGCTGTGGGGCGATCGCGACCAAATATTTCACTTCTCTGCAGTGAGTAAAGCTCGGCGACTGGCGCCGGCACTGCGCAGCCATATAATTCCCGACTGCGGTCACCTGCCGATGCTTGAAGCGACGGCCGAAACCGCCGCCGTGTTGCAGCAGTTTTTTGCCGACATCGCCCCCAAAGGGCAGCGCGCCGCTTTATTGACGGGGGTATAGGGTGCGCAGCACTAACGCCCTGCTGGCGGCGCCCGCACTGGTGATCTATTGGCTGTCCTTTTACGCTGGCGCCCTATTGTCGATCAACATGGCATCGCTGCCCTATCTCGCCAAAAGTTTCTCACTGGGCGACGGCCAGCTGGCCAAGATGCTGTCGGCGCTGGCGGTTGGCGGCATATTGGCGCTGTGGGGGGCGCGCTACAGCGACCGCTTAGGACGCCGCCGCGTGCTGCTGGCCTGTGCCTTATTGTCCTACCCTCTGTTGCTGGCCAGCGCGCTGGCACCGAGCCTGTGGGTGTTTATTCCCCTGCAAATCGCTCTCGGAGGCTTATTAGGCACCATCCACATCACCACCATGGTGGCAGTGGAGGAACAGCTGCCGCTGTCGTTCAAGGCAAAGGGCCAGGCCTGGGTGGGTGCGATCTTTGTGCTGGGCAATGGCGCCGGACTGATCAGCGTCAACCTTGCCGCCTATTTTATTGCCGAGGAAAGCTGGCGCTATGTGTGGCTGTTCTTTTGCTCGGCTATTTTTCTGCAGCCACTGCTCGCAAAATTTCTCAGCGAAAGCCACGAGTACCAGCAAATTGAAAGACACCAGGGTCTGCGCGGCGATCGCTGGCTGGATTTATTTTCGGGCCGACAGCGGAAATTAACCCTGTCGCTATTTGCCGCACTGCTGTGCTGGGACATCGCCCAGTCCGCCGTCAACAGCTGGTTGATCTATCACCCGGTAGAAAATTTAGCGGTGGCCCACGAGTGGGTCACCAGCTATTTGATTATCGGTGGCTGGCCGGCCTTGCTGGGCTTCGCCCTGGGGGTTTGGCTGCGCGAGCGCCTCGGCGGCTATGCGCTAGCGCTGTCGCTGTGTTGCGCACTGAGCTTGCTGGGCAATTTTGTTTACTTCTGGGTAAAAGCCGATGCCAACGGACTCTTGGCAGCCATTAGCAGCGCCTATGTTCTCGGTCTACTGATGGCCAACGCCCTGCTGGTCAATGTGCGCCTGCTGATCAACGAACGCTACCCCACCCAGATGCGCGCCAGTATGCAATCGATCGCGGTACTGGCAATGGCCTGTTCTTCAGTGCTTTCGCAGCTGGCAATTTCGCAACTCATCGCGCCCCTGGGCGGGCTGGCCAATGCCATCAGCGCACTACTGATGTTGAAGATCCTGGCGGCGCTGATTTTCATCGCCCTGCCGCTGGCGACAGAACCTGCAACAGGGCTCAAAACAAAAAACGCTGGCCTGATAACAAAAAATAATTTTTAGCGCTTAGCCACCGCCATAAGGCCGCGCGCTTAATAAGCAAAAGAATCCGCTGGTATTTCGCGGAGAGAAGATTGGAGTTTAATAATGATAGCGAATTTTGCTAAAAACACCCTCACACTGTCGATACTGCTGAGCGCCGTCAACACCGCACAGGCCGACAGCCGCATGATTGAAGAAGTGGTGGTCACCTCGCAAAAAACCGCACAGAGTTTACAAGATGTGCCGATATCCGTGTCGGCGGTCACCGGCGAGGCGCTGCGCGATGCCAATATCGGCACCCTTGCGGAACTTTCCGTACAGCTGCCCAACGTCAACTTTGCCTCGGAAGGCCAGCGCAACGAACAGGTTTATATTCGCGGCTTTGGCACCAACCCCTTTAACCCCAGCTTTGAAAGTTCGGTCGGCATGGTGCAGGACGAGGTGTTCTACGGTCGCGCACCGTATTTTTCGGAAATTCCCTACGACATTGAACGCATAGAAGTGTTGCGCGGGCCGCAGGGCACACTGTTTGGCAAAAACACCGTCGCCGGCGTATTCAGCCTGACCTCTCGGCCAATCACCGAAGAGTTTCAATTTTTTCTGGAAGCCGGCGCCTCGGAACACCAGGGCAAGAAATTGGAAGTGGCTGCCGGCGGCATGCTCAGCGAGCGCATTGGCCTGCGCCTTGCCGGTATTGACGTCAGCAGCGACGGCCAGCTGGACAATTACTTTCTCGACCGCAAGGAAGAGGCCTTTGAATACCAAGCCGCGAAACTAAAACTGCTGCTGCGCTTAAGCGATAGCACTGAACTGGAGCTAAGCGCCTCAACGGCAGACACCGACAGTAATTTTTGGGGCAACCAGCTGTATCTGTTAGACGACGATACGCGCGAATACCTGCAGGATTTTGACCCCGACATCGAAGGCAACGCCTTTGATTATAAAATGAGTTCCAACACCCCCGGCACCGCCGACAAACCCACCCAGACTTATATCGCCAAACTGAACATGGACCTGGGCGAAGCCCTGGGCAGCGATCAACTGGATATGACGGTGGTGCTTGCCAGCACCGACCTGCAAGTCTCTTCTCTGGCCGACCTCGACGCCTCGCCCGCCGATATTGCCACCATGTTTATCAACGACGACTACCAGCAATACACCTTGGAATGGCGCTTCAGTGGTCGCGGCGGCGCGCCCTTCGGCCTTGGACAGGGCGTGGATTTTGTCACCGGCGTTTACCTGTTTGCCTCCGACTACGTCTTTCACGGCGGTTTCAAACAGGGCGAAGACACCACCGACTACGTATTAACAGAAGACGCCGCCGAACTGGCCGGCGACATGGCGCCCGCCATTCCGGCGCTGTATGCCCTGACCCTGACCCAGCGCAATCAGCGCTACGATTTACACTTTGATCGCCGCACCGAATCCATCTCGCTGTTTGGTCAGTTCACCTGGCAGTTAAGCGACAGCCTCGCCATCACCCCGGGTCTGCGGGTCAACCGCGAAACGAAGCGGGCGGATTTATCCGGCACCCTGAGCTGCGACAGCATCGTGCCGGTCGTCGGCGAACAGACGCCCTGCACTTTCGGCATGGTATTGGGGGCAAACTCTTACGCACTGCGCGACCAACAGCGCACCGTCGATGATATTTCGCCAAAACTGTCGCTGATGTACGCCCCCAGCGAAGAGATCAATTTTTACACCACCGCCAGCGTCGGCTTTAAAAGCGGCGGCTACAACGCCCTGTCCTTTAGTGGCGAACAGCTGTCCTACGACGATGAAACCGCGCGCACCATCGAATTTGGCAGCAAGGGCCGCTTTTTCGACCGCAGTCTAAGCCTCAATGCGGCGGTGTTCTACAGCGAGTTTGAAGACCTGCAGGTACTGGCCTTTAATGGCGTTTTCTTTGACGTGCGCAATGCCGCCACCGCCGTGTCTCAGGGCCTGGAACTGGACTGGCAGTGGCTGACCCCCTTTGAACCGCTGAGTGTCAGCGGCGCTTTGGGCTGGCTGGACTCGCACTATAAAAGCTATCCGGGTGCGCCGGCACCGATCAGCGACGGCCGCGAGGCGCAGCAGGATCTGGGCGGCGAGCAGGTGGCCTATTCACCGCAAAGCTCGCTGACGGTGAGCCCCAAGCTGGAACTTCCGCTGGGAGATCACTATGGTGTGCAAACGGTGCTGGATATTGTTTACAACGGCGACAAATACACCGATACCGATTTGGATGAGAACACCAAGGTGGCGGCCAACACCAAGTTAAACCTGCGGCTTAGCATGGGGCATATTTCGCGCAGCTGGGGGGTGACACTGGGGGTAAAAAACCTCACCGATAAACGCACCCTCAACGCCGTTACCGACTCGCCGTTTTTTCCCGGCAGTTATTTCGCCACTCAGGCGCCGGGACGCGAATACTACGCATCGCTGCGCATTGATATCTAGGAGATATGTTATGGCAAGACTGCAAAATATCTTTACCGCAATCGTGCTCGCACTGCTAACTGCCAACACCGTACTGGCAGAAGAAGGTGATTGGCAGCTCGCCGCCGAGCGCGACGGCGTGCGCGCCTACACCCGCGCCATAGACGGCTCGGACTACCGAGAGTTCAAGGGCGAAATGCTCGTCAGCGCAAGCATCAAGCAGTTGCTCGGTTTGCTGGACGACACCCAAGCCTGCCCCCAGTGGATGCACAACTGCGTGGCGCCGCAATTACTCAGCGCCGTTTCCGCCAGAGAGCGCTACACCTATATGCGCAACGACCTGCCCTGGCCCTACTCCGACCGGGAACTGCTGGTCCACTCTGTCATTCACAACGACGGCGACAGCGTGACCATTGAACTTAATGGCGTCGACGAAGAGGCTCTGACCGCCAAGGCCCAGGCAACGCTGCCCAGCGGCAAAAAATTTCAGCGCGCCAAATCCCTGCGCGGTTTCTGGCGCTTCACTCCCCAGGGCGACAACTACCATATTCACTACCAGCTGCACATCGACCTCGGCGGCTCGCCGGCACCGACGCTGGCCAACGCCCAAATCGCCGACACCCCGCTGAACACCCTGCTCAATATGCGCAAGCTGATAGAAGCCGGCGCCTATCGCGAATTCACCCTCCCCGACGATGTCTGAGTATCACGCTGGCCGCCAAGCCAGCGTGACACAGCAGTCGCCGCGCCCTCCTCAAGGGCACTGCTGAAGCAGGAAATTGTCGTCGAAGCGGGGGCTGAAGCCCGTCCCCAGCCAGCGTCAGCTATACTTGTTTAGCTGACACGGCTACCGCGTCACGCTGATCCGAATCGTTAATGTGCACGAAATGGCCCACCAAGCCGGCTGGTAAACAAGAGGGGGGGATATGACGTGATCGCCGTTAACGAGATACGTAACAGCGTTGCAAAATTCGGCGTTACTAGCACCGTCCATGATCTAGCCCTTAGAACTGCAAATCGCCTGCTGCTATTGAAGGTATTTAAGGGATTTGTCGGCGAGCGCGTCGCCCCGTCCTTTCTGCTCTGCCCGCCGCCATACCGCCGACAATTTCTCGATGAAACCATGCTGCGCGCATTCGCGCTGGACCCCAATACCGGCCTGTCTGCAGGGTTTTTGGATGAAGCACTGTCCAAAGGGGACGAGTGCTATGGGATACTCGACGGCGACGGTAGACTGGCCAGCTATGGCTGGTATGCCCGAACGCCGACTCGCATCGACCCTCCCAAGCTGAGGCTATTCTTCGGCGAGCACTATATTTACATGTACAAGGCCTATACAGACCCTCGCCATCGTGGAAAAAAGCTGCTCGCGCTGGCCATCACCGGCGCACTCAAACACTATCAGCAGCTGGGCTACCAGGGGCTCGTTGCCTACGTTGAGTCCAACAACTTAAGCTCGCTCCAATCTTGCCGGCAGTTGGGCTACAGCGCTTTCGGCACAATCGTCCTTATTAAACTATTCGGCCGATTCCTCATCCTGACCAGCGCCGGATGCCGCCCCTTTGGCTTGCGCATCGAGCCTGTCGCTGCCGACGGCAGCGACCGCCATCACCCCCCTGCCGGCAGCTGAGTAATACCGCCGTCGCCCCCAGCTGCCCGCACTGAGCAGCGCCTCGCCGGCCGGAGGCAAACTAACGAAAATGTCTCGGCGAGCTAGCGGCCAAGTATTTCGATAATTTCCCGAGTGTTCTCCATAACCCTGAACACCTCGCCGTCGACATCTACCGTGACCGCCCCGCGGCCATCGCTGGAAATCACCCGGCCCTGACGATAAATATCATCGTCAATCACCTCACCCACCACCAACTTCTTCTGCCAACCCGGTGGCAGAGCACCCCCTCTGTCCACTTTCTTTTGCAGGCCCGGCGGCAGCGGCTTGTCTTTTTCCGGCTTGGCCTGCGCCAAGCCACTGATACCCATCATCAACACCGCTAGCGCCACCGCAACTTTTATTAGCCTCATACTCCGCACCCTCTGATAAAAAGCTTACCCTGCCGCCCCTTATAGCCCTGGGCGGCAACGCAAAGCAAGACCGGCGAGCGTATCTCAGCCCTCGGCAGTCGCGCGCTTCTCTGCATTCAAGGTATACGCCCAGCGCCAGCCGTGTTTCTGCGACACCACAAAGCCGTGCTCGACCAAACAGCGCGCCAGCTGCGGCGCGTGCTCAAAGTCCGGGTCGGGATGGTGCTCGGTAATCGACAGCACACCGCCCGGCTTCAACACCCGCGCCGCCTCGCGCAAAAAAGACTCACGCTCGGCGATCTCGCCAAACACCGTCACCAAAAAAATCGCATCAAAACTGCCATCGTCAAAGGGCAGCGCCTTGCCGTCCGACTGCCGGGTGACAAAATTATCCAGCCCCGCTGCCTGCAAGCGCGCCGCGCTTTTCGCCAACATCTCCGGCTGAATATCCAGCAGCGTTAACATGCCCCGCGGAATCCGCCGCGCCACCGCCGCACTGTAATAGCCAGAACCCGGCCCCACTTCCAACACCGCCGCATCCGGTGCCACCGGCAAACGCCCCGCCACCGTCTTCGCCGACATAATCAAACCCCGCCCCGGCAAATCCAAAAACCACGTCATCTGATGCGGATACACCCCGCGCCCAAAGGCCCGCGACCAAATATTCAACCTCTCGGAAAGTTTCATAAGCTCAATTCTTATTGGTGAATTTCAGCGGTGAATTGCAGGGGTAGACTCGCCTACACCGTAGCGCCCCCAGCCACATAAAGACCGGTTAAACCCGCCATGCGATTCCGCCTTGAACCATCAAGCTAAACTATCGACAGCGTGCAGAGTCAATGATTATTACCCCATTGAAATTGTTGATTAACGCCTTACATAGATAAAACTTTTTACTCAATGAACGACACGGGAAGGGTAGAGACTACACCTCCAATGTCACTCCGATTTATATGTCGTTGCCGGCTGCTTGGCAACCTCCGGAAGTGACCGTGTCATCCCCACCAACAACATTACAGTCATCTCCGCCGACAAGCGTTGTGCTTTCGCCGCCGCCGGAATCACTTCCACCGCCACCGCCACCGGCAGCTACAGCCGCTCCTACGGCGACGGCGCCAACCCACACCCAAGGGTTGGCAAAAAAACTGCTGCCTCCTCCACTGCCATTGGCGTGCTTTATTAGTGATGGGTTGTGGTAGGCAACAGGAATGCCGTAGAGGTAGCTGGTTTTTACGCCGGAACTGCTTAGCGAAAATTGGGCAAACGGACTAACGAAGGTATCGCCCTGCGTCAGTAAAAGCGCGTTTTGCCCAGAGGAGGCAAGCAAATTACTGACTGCATTTTCATTCATTCCCAAGGAGGTGAGCTGGGATGACTGCAAAACATCAGCTTGCGCGCGAGCGTTGTGGCTAACAAACAGATTGCTTACCCAGCGATCTTGTTGAGCAGCCAACGAGCCGAATTGCAGGGTGAAATTAAGTGCCAGCGAGTACTGCTGTTCTGCCGCCTTAATCGGACTAGTACAACAAAGAAATACCGCAATAAAGCTAGCGATCCGTAGAGATATCGGCTTCATTCCCATCTTCCTTAATGATTGTTATTTTTGAGCACGGTCTAACGCCGCCGTTTGCGGGCGCGACGACAAAAGTCTTCCTCTGAGCCCTATTGATTCTTGCCAGCTCTAGTTAAGAGCCAGAGACATTGTTCATCTCAGCTAGTATTTCAGGCGTTGGGCACTCGGTTTTCTCCAATAAAAAAGTGGGAACCATGTTGGCAATGATCGGAATAATTGCCGCCCCCAACATCTCCCGGTTTGGCTTGCTGGCGATGCATGTTGTTTTTCCGGGAACAAGATCAACTTCTAGAATTGATGCAGGGCTAGCATCCGCTTTTGCTTGCAGAACATGATTCCCAGAATCGATTTCAACGACCGAATATTGGTCATTCCGCAACTTCATAAAATACTGGTCCCCTTCACCGACATACAAGCTTGCTGCACCAGCCTGGAATGCCGACTCCCGGTAAACAAGGAGTTCAGAGGTTTCACTTCCTTCCGTTACAAATGAATAATCATTCGACAACGTCGTGCAGCCTGACAATACAATCAAACCCAGGATTATCAGTTTCTTCATTCGAGCCTCCTATGCTCATTTTTCTCATAACGCCGCCAGCAGGAGCGAAAAAACCAGAGCGAAGCGTCGGTTTTTACGTCGCGCTGCCTGGCCTTGTTAATTGTCTTTTTCATACTTTGCTAATATTAGCTTTGCTTCAGCCAAACATAGCTTAAGCATAAGCTCTTCCTGCAACGAACCTACTACCGTTTGGTACTGCTCAGCCATCGCCGCCTCAATTTCCTGCAAGATTGACTCTGCACCGGCGGGGATGTTCACGCTGAACGATAACGATGGTAGCCCTCCATATTCATTGAAAATTTCGACGACCCTATCAATGACTTCTTGCTTTTCCGCTGGATTGCGTATCTTCAACCCCGCAATAAGCTCGTCTCGCATTTGATTTGAAGCGCGGAGTTCCTTCGACGGAAATTCTATAATTTTGCTCATAGACAATTAACAGCCTGTTTATGAGGACTCCGTCCTCATAATAATTATTATCGGGCGGCCATCTATCACTTTTAGGCGGCCGTTTAATTACGCGCTAACTCACTGTATTAAAATCAATATTTCTCTAATGAATTAACCAAAAATCCATTAACCGGGAGATGGCGAGTTAGATAAAAGTGTTAAACAGCCCGACTTTTTAACAACGAAGGAAGTGAGAAGAGTTACGAGAATCCTTACCGTTCCTTCGGCATTGCGGGGCAGTAATCCTTAACTGCTTTAGTGCGTTTACCATAAATTCCCGCCACGCTTTAGGCAAGCATTTCCTTCGATCCTTCCGTTGGCACGGACGGTAATCCCCCTCAGCACTGCCGAGCACGGCCTTGCCCAAACGGAAATTGCGCGAGGACTGTCTGAGCCGACAGGCGAGTTCCGCAGCGCCCGTTTGGGCAAGGCCGCGCGCAGGGGATCGGCGGCGATTAGCCGACGACAGTGATGTGGGGGCGTGCTTTTCTTGCTTACTTCTTTTTCACGTAAAAAGAAGTCAGTCGCCCAGCAAGGGCGAAACCAGTTTTATCAACCAGTAAATTAAATAAAGAATTTCGCCAAGTTATCCACACGGCACCACACAACGCCACCCCGCTATCTAATCACACAGCCAACGTCGCAAACACCAAGCCCCAGCGGCTTAAGTCTGCCCTAAATCCCAGACATAAAAAAAGGCAGCCTAAGCTGCCTTTCTTCGTAACCCCATTTAGGAATTACTTGCTCATCGCCTTGCGAATCTGCTGCAAAGTCCGCAACTGCGCAGTGGCTGCCGCCAATTGCGCCGCAGCGCGCGAATAATCGATATCCGCACTCTGGTTGGTCATGGCGTGCTGTGCTTGCTTCTGGGCTTCCAGTGCTGCAGCTTCGTCCAGGTCGTCAGCGCGCAATGCCGCGTCAGCAAGAATGCTGACCACATTGGGCTGAACTTCCAGATAGCCACCTGACACGTAGTAAACCTGCTCTTCGCCGCTGTCCAGTACGATGCGTACTGGGCCGGGCTCGAGTGAGGTTAACAACGGGGCGTGACCGTAGGTCACACCCAGGTCACCCTGAATGCCATTGGCAACAATCAGCTTGGCACGGCCGGAGAAGATTTCTTCCTCGGCACTAACGATGTCGCAATGTATTGTCATAGCCATATCTTCAGCCTCTTAGGCATGAAGCCCGCTCGCGCGGACTTACAGTTTTGACGCTTTCTCGATTGCTTCTTCGATGGTGCCAACCATGTAGAAAGCCTGCTCTGGCAGGTGATCGTAGTCACCGTTCAGAATGCCTTTGAAGCTGGAGATAGTGTCTTTCAGAGACACGTACTTACCGGGGCTACCGGTGAAGATTTCTGCAACGTGGAAAGGCTGTGACAGGAAACGCTCGATTTTACGCGCGCGCTCTACAGTCATTTTGTCTTCTTCAGACAGCTCGTCCATACCCAGGATGGCGATGATGTCTTTCAGCTCTTTGTAGCGCTGAAGTACCGTCTGTACACCGCGGGCAACTTCGTAGTGCTCGGCACCAACGATCAGCGGGTCGAGCTGACGTGAAGTTGAATCCAGTGGGTCTACCGCCGGGTAGATACCTTTTGCAGCGATATCACGGCTCAGTACTACCGTTGAATCCAAGTGAGCAAAAGTGGTGGCTGGCGAGGGGTCAGTCAAGTCATCCGCCGGTACGTATACCGCCTGGATAGAAGTGATAGAACCGGTTTTGGTTGAGGTGATGCGCTCCTGGAGTACACCCATCTCTTCCGCCAGAGTCGGCTGGTAACCTACCGCTGAAGGCATACGACCCAGCAGTGCTGATACTTCGGTACCGGCCAGTGTGTAACGGTAGATGTTGTCGACGAACAACAGTACGTCACGACCTTCGTCACGGAATTTCTCGGCCATAGTCAGGCCGGTCAGTGCTACGCGCAGACGGTTGCCCGGCGGCTCGTTCATCTGACCGTAAACCATGGCTACTTTTGATTTGCTGAAGTCTTCAACGTTTACAACGCCAGCTTCCTGCATCTCGTGGTAGAAGTCGTTACCTTCACGAGTACGCTCACCAACACCGGCGAATACAGACAGACCGCTGTGCTCGGTAGCGATGTTGTTGATCAGCTCCATCATGTTTACGGTTTTACCAACACCGGCACCACCGAACAGACCAACTTTACCACCCTTGGCGAACGGGCAAACCAGGTCGATAACCTTGATGCCAGTTTCCAGCAGGTCGGAAGACGCGGCCAGCTCTTCGTATTTAGGTGCAGCGCGGTGAATTTCCATGCGCTCTTTTTCACCGATGGGACCACATTCGTCGATGGGGTTACCCAGTACGTCCATGATACGGCCCAGAGTTTCTGTGCCCACGGGTACTTTGATTTTTTCGTGGGTATTGTTGACGTCCAGTCCGCGGCGCAGGCCTTCAGAAGAACCCAACGCGATCGCGCGAACTACGCCATCACCCAATTGCTGTTGTACTTCCAGGGTCAGACCGCTGTCAGAAACTGTCAGTGCATCATAAACCTTTGGCACGGAATCGCGCGGAAACTCCACGTCGATAACGGCGCCGATAACTTGTACGATACGTCCGCTACTCATGTTAGGTTCCTCTTAAAAACCTTAAAAATTCAAAATCCGTTGCCGGCGTCGTCTTAAGACGACACCGCCGCAGCACCGCCAACAATCTCGGACAGCTCTTGGGTAATCGCTGCCTGACGGGCTTTGTTGTAGACCAGTTGCAGACCGTCGATAATTTCACCAGCGTTGTCGGTGGCGCTCTTCATCGCGATCATTCGAGCTGCCTGCTCACACGCGCCGTTCTCAACTACTGTTTGGTAAACCTGTGACTCAACGTAGCGAGTCAGCAGACCTTCCAGCAGTTCTTCCGGGTTGGGCTCGTAAATATAGTCCCAGTGGTGTTTCAGGCTATCGTCTTGCTCTGCTTCCAATGGCAGCAGCTGGCGGACAAACGGCGTTTGAGTCATGGTGTTAATGAACTCATTGCCCACCAGGTAAAGACGGTCGATCCGGCCTTCGCTGTATGCGTCCAGCATGGTTTTCACAGAGCCGATCAGGTCGGCAACGCTGGGTGCTTCACCCATGTCGCGAACTGAAGCAACAATGTTGCCACCAAAGCTTTTGAAGAAACCGGCGGCTTTGCCACCGATCAGGCAAAGATCAACCTCGACGTTTTTGTCTGACCAGCCCTTCATGGCTTTGATGGCTTGCTTGAACAGGTTGGTGTTCAAACCGCCACACAGACCACGGTCTGTAGAGACGATGACAAAACCGACGCGCTTAACTTCGCGCTCTTCCATGTACTGGTGACGGTATTCCGGATTTGCATTGGCGATATGCCCAACCACTGCACGCATACGCTGCGCGTAGGGCTTACCCACTTCCATGCGATCTTGAGCTTTGCGCATTTTACTCGCCGCAACCATTTCCATGGCGCTAGTGATTTTTTGCGTGCTCTTGATGCTGGAGATCTGGGTGCGTATTTCTTTTGCACCTGCCATGATTAAAAATCCTCAAGCAGCAAAGCGCCCCGTTGAGGGCGCTTTATCCGTCTTACCAAGTCTGAGTTGACTTGAACTTTTCGACCAGTTCTTTGAACTTGCCTTCCAGCTCGTCATTCCAGTTACCGGTGTCGTTGATCTGCTTCATCACATCGCTGTATTCAGCGTGTGCGAAAGACATGATCGCGGCTTCAAAATCCAGTACCTTTTCGACTGCGATATCTTTCAGGTGGCCTTCGTTCGCGCAGTACAGCGACAGTGCCATTTCGGCATTGTTCATTGGGCTGTATTGCTTCTGCTTCATCAGCTCGGTTACGCGCTCACCTTGCTCAAGCTGAGCTTTGGTGGCGTCGTCGAGGTCAGAGGCAAACTGCGAGAATGCCGCCAGTTCGCGGTACTGAGCCAGTGCGGTACGAATACCACCGGACAGTTTCTTAATAACTTTAGTCTGCGCTGCACCACCAACACGCGATACCGAGATACCGGCGTTCATTGACGGACGAATACCGGCGTTGAACATGTCGGTCTCGAGGAAGATCTGACCGTCGGTGATCGAGATAACGTTGGTCGGTACGAAGGCAGATACGTCACCAGCCTGGGTTTCGATGATGGGCAGAGCGGTCAATGAACCGGTTTTGCCTTTCACTTCGCCGTTGGTGAATTTTTCAACGTAGGCTTCTGATACCCGTGCAGCACGCTCCAGCAGACGAGAGTGGAGGTAGAACACGTCACCGGGGTAGGCTTCACGGCCTGGCGGACGACGCAGCAGCAGCGAGATTTGGCGGTAAGCCCAAGCTTGCTTGGTCAGGTCATCGTAAATGATCAGCGCGTCTTCACCGCGGTCGCGGTAGTATTCGCCGATAGTACAGCCGGTGAACGGCGCGATGAACTGCATGGAAGCAGGGTCAGACGCGGTTGCGGCAACGATAACGGTGTGGTCCATAGCGCCGTGCTCTTCCAGTTTGCGCACAACGGCGGCAATAGAAGAAGCTTTCTGACCTACGGCAACGTAGACACACTTAATACCAGAGTTTTTCTGGTTGATGATGGCGTCAACAGCGATCGCTGTTTTACCGATCTGGCGGTCACCGATGATCAGCTCGCGCTGGCCACGACCGATGGGTACCATCGAGTCAACGGCTTTCAGACCGAGTTGTACCGGCTGGTCTACCGACTTACGCCAGATTACACCGGGGGCAACTTTTTCAACTGCGTCGGTGAGTTTGGCATCGATAGGGCCTTTGCCGTCGATGGGGTTACCCAGTGCGTCGATAACGCGACCCTGAAGTTCGGGGCCTACGGGCACTTCCAGAATACGGCCAGTACACTTACAGGTTTGGCCTTCGGCGATATCAAAGTAGTCACCCAGGACTACCGCGCCGACTGAATCGCGCTCGAGGTTAAGTGCCATACCGAAATGGCCACCTTCGAATTCGATCATTTCACCGTACATCACATCGGTCAGGCCGTGGATACGTACGATACCGTCTGATACCGAGACGATAGTGCCCTCATTTTGGGCTTCAGCGGTCACATCCAGTTTCTCGATGCGCTGCTTAATAATATCGCTAATCTCGGAGGGGTTCAGTTGCTGCATGCTCTGTTCCTCAATCCTATTCTCTAAAACGCTCAGGAATTTATTGCTTCAGCGAGTTTCGCCAAGCGACCGCGCACCGAGCCATCTATAACCAGGTCGCCGGCGCGAACCACAACGCCGCCCAGCAGGCTGCGATCTTCGTGGCTGCTTACCTTTACCTGGCGTTGCAGTTTCTTAGTCAAAACGTCGGCAAGACGCTGCTCGGATTCTGAGTCCAGCGCAAAGGCTGTTGTCAGCTCGACGTCCACGGTTTTCTCTTGGACGGCTTTGTGCGCTTCAAACAATTCGCTGATTAACGGCAGTAATGCCAAGCGCTTGTTCTCTGCGAGAATCCTGATGAAATTTTCACCGCCGGCATTGAGTGCATCACCGCAGATGTCGATAAACTTCTGCGCTTGCTGCTCGCTGGTGATGGCCGGAGAAGACAGCAATTTGCTGACCCCGTCCTGACTGGCCACAGCGGCTGCTGTTGCCAGCATTTGTGACCATTCACCTAATGCCGAAGAAGCCAGGGCGTGCTCGAAAGCCGCCTTGGCGTAGGGTCTAGCCATCGTGCTCAATTCAGCCATGATCAACCTCGCTTATAGGCCTGCGGCCAGCTTGTCGACCATGTCTTTATGAACAGACTCATCGATAGAGGCTTGCAGTACTTTTTCAGCACCCGCCAGCGCCAGTGTCGCCACCTGTGAACGCAGCGCTTCTTTCGCGCGGTTCACTTCCTGCTCAACTTCTGCTTGGGCTGCGGCTTTCAGGCGATCGCCTTCAGCACGTGCAGTCTCTTTCGCTTCATCAATAATTTGATTGGAGCGCTTGTTGGCAGCATCAATGATGGAAGCCGCTTCCGCTTTGGCTTCGCGAAGCTGCTTGGCAGCTTTTTCTTGAGCAAGCTCAAGATCGCGACCCGCGCGGTCTGCGGCATCAAGACCGTCAGCAATCTGCTTTTCACGCTCTTCCATGGCCTTGCGAATAGCGCCCCACACAAAAGCGTGGCAGAACCATACGAAGAACAGGAAGGTGATCGATTGTCCAATCAGTGTGAGATTAATATTCACGCCGATACCTCTGCTATATCAAGTTGCTGAACGTGTCGTATTCCGAATGCGTGCAATTAAGCGGGCAGGCCGGGAACAACAACGAACAGAACGTACATAGCGATACCAACACCGATCATTGGAACGGCGTCAAGCAGACCGGCGATCAGGAACATTTTACCTTGCAGCATCGGAGCCAGTTCAGGCTGACGTGCAGAGCCTTCCAGCAATTTACCGCCCAGCAGTGCGAAACCAATCGCAGTACCCAGTGCGCCAAAACCGATCATCAGTGCAACAGCAATCAGAGCCAAACCCATGGTAGTTCTCCTACATCAATTTAAGTTAAGAAAAGTAAGTTAAAACAAATTGCCTTAGTGGAACTGGTCTTCTTCTTCAACCTGGTGCGCCGTTGCCATGTAGACAATGGTCAGTACCATGAAGACGAAAGCCTGCAGCGTAATAACGAGGATGTGGAATACTGCCCACGCCCACTGCAATACACCTGCGAAAAGTCCCAAAATCAGTCCAGCGCCGAACATAGTGGCGATCAAAATAAAGATCATCTCACCGGCGTACATGTTGCCGAACAGTCGCAGACCGAGTGAGATTGGCTTGGAGATCCACGAGATCGCTTCAAGCGCAAAGTTGATCGGCACCAGCAAAATATTTACGTACCACTTGGGGTGGTGGAAAGGGTGCAGGGTCAGTTCTTTGACAAAACCCATAAAGCCTTTTTTGGCGATGGTGAAGTAGATCATCAGGCCAAAGATGGTGAAGCCCATACCCAAGGTAACATTGGGATCGGTAGTCGGCACCACTTTAAAGAAGAAGTGCGGGTCGCCAGTGGCCCAGGCCATAAAGGCGGGAATCCAGTCGACCGGCACCAGGTCCATGGTGTTCATCAACAGGATCCACATGAAAATGGTCAGTGCCATCGGCGCGATCATGGCATTTTTGTAGTGGAAGCCGTCTTTAACCGTTTGGTCGATAAAACCGATGATCATTTCGATGGCGTTTTGCGCACCGCGCGGAATGCCGCTGTGGGCACGCTTGGCGATGCGGGCAAAAATCAGCAAAAACAGGAAACCCAGACCGATCGACCACAGCATGGAGTCGACGTGAATGGCCATAAAGCCCATGTCGGCAGCTTCCTGACCACTGTGCGCCAGCGTCCAGGTGTCTTCCGCCAGCACTTCGTGGACGTGACCGTCACTGTCGAGGCGCTCGTAGCCAGCGGGAAGCTTGCCATAGGTGAGATTGGTTAGATGGTGCTGGATATATCCAACAGTCGACTGCGATTCAGCTGCCATGTGTCACTCTCATTGCAAAACTTAGAAATCGGTTTTTACCTTGCGCCGGTATTTTTCAACACGGCCACCAGCAAGGCGTTCAGCAGCATAGCCAGTAGATATGCCGCAAATAAGACAAATTCATTAAGCGGTTTGACCAGGGCAAACGCGCTGGCAAACAGCCCGAGCGTCGCCAAAAACTTCCCCGCTTCCCCCCGGTAAAACGCCCCGGTAACTTGTCGCGCATAGGCGGCGCCAGCGTAACGAAATACCTGGCGCGCAAAATACGCATTGGGTAAAACGGCGGTCAAGCCACCGATCAACAGGGAATAGCCCGCCACCCTGTCGATTGAAAATACTATGCCGGTCGCGACCAGCAGTACGATGCACTGCGCGCTGTAGATCTTCAGCAGTGGCGGTTTGACTGTGTCGAGTGCCGATTTCGGCCGCCTCTGTGTCGCTGTCATCGCCTTAACACCTGCCGCCGCAACGCATCTTTCGCTTGTCTAAAAAGCGGGGCGAATTATAGGGTTTCGCTGGCTAAGGATCAACCGATTTACCGCGAATGCCGACAAAGTCGGCAATAAGCACGTTTCACAATTCGCTTTAATTATCAGGAATTTAGCGATCTAGCCCGAGGCGCATCTGCAGCCAGCCACCAGATACAGTAGCGTAACCAGAGATGGGCCACCAGATAAGCTATTTGATGTGGGCGAGGATGCCGTCCAATTCGTCCAGGCTGCTGTATTTGATGGTCAGCTTGCCGCTCCCCTTGGCGCCGTGTTGAATCTGCACCGGTGAGCCGACTTTTTCCGACAGGGCGTTCTGCAGTTGTTGGATATCGGGGTCCAGACGCGGCGCAGCGTTACCGGGGCTTTGCGCCTCATCGACCAGGCGGCGCACCAGCGCTTCGGTCTGGCGCACCGACAGACCGCGGCTAACCACGGTGGCGGCAGCGCTGCTCTGCTGCTCGGCCGGCAGGCCCAACAGCGCGCGGCCGTGGCCCATTTCAATATCGCCGTTTTCCAACAGGGTTTGCACTTCTTCACGCAGGCCGGTGAGGCGCAGCAGGTTGGTGATGGTGGTGCGCGACTTGCCCACCAGAGAGGCGATTTCGGCGTGAGTGAGTTCAAATTCGCGCTGCAGCCGCACCAATGCCTGGGCCTCTTCCATCGGGTTGAGGTCTTCGCGCTGCAGGTTTTCGATCAGCGCCATGGCCGCCGCGGCTTCGTCGGCGACGTCGCGAATCAGCGCCGGCACGGCGTCCAGGCCGGCCAACTGGCTGGCGCGCCAACGGCGTTCACCGGCGATAATTTCGTAGCGCTCGTCGGCCACCAGCCTCACCACAATGGGCTGCATAATGCCCTGTGAGCGAATCGATTCGGCCAGCTCTTCCAAACCCTCGGCGGGCATTTCCCGCCGCGGCTGGTATTTGCCGCGCTGCAAAAATTCAATGGGCAGGTTGCGCAGTTCACCGTCTACCGCGCCACTGCTGTGCTCGACAGCCGGCGTGTCCACTTCCGCGATCGCCACCGGTTGGGCCGACGCGCCCAGCAGTGCATCCAGTCCGCGTCCCAAGCCTCGTTTTTTAGCCATTGATCTGCTCAACCTGTTCGTTGCCCTGACTATTTTCCACCAGCGTGTCGCGCTGCTGACTGCGGCGCAAAAGTTCACCGGCCAGCGCCAAATAGGCCAGTGCGCCCTTGGATTGTTTGTCGTAGTAGAGCACTGGCAAGCCGTGGCTGGGCGCCTCGGCCAGGCGCACATTGCGCGGGATCACCGTGCTGTAAAGTTTGTCGCCAAAGTGGTGACGCAGTTCGTCGGTTACCTGGGTGGTGAGGCTGTTGCGGCCGTCGTACATGGTGCGCAATATGCCTTCGACCTGCAGCTGGGGGTTGATCAGCTGGGTGACGCGGTTGACGGTGTTGAGCAGAGCGCTGAGCCCTTCCAGCGCGTAGTACTCACACTGCATGGGGATGATTACGCCATCGGCCGCCGCCAGGGCATTGACGGTGAGCATATTCAGCGACGGCGGGCAGTCGATCAGCACGTAGTCGTAGCGCTCGGCAACCGCTGTCAGCGCTTCGCGCAGGCGAAATTCGCGGCCGATTTCATTGATCAGCTCCACTTCCGCAGCGGTCAGGTCCTGATTGGCGGGCAGCACGTCAAAGCCGCTTTCCGGCGCGGTGACGGCGGCGTCGGCGATGGCGCGGTCGGCCACCAGCACATCGTAGACGCTGTACTCGACCTCGTTTTTGTCTACCCCGCAGCCCATGGTGGCATTGCCCTGGGGGTCGAGATCGATCAGTAAAACCCGGCGCTTGGTCGCCGCCAGAGAGGCGGCCAGGTTGACGCTGGTAGTGGTTTTACCCACCCCGCCTTTCTGGTTGGTGATCGCGAATATGGTGGCCACGGCCGGTTCCCTATTGGTCGCACGCAGTAAGTTCACCGCTGTGATTCGGGGCGATCACCAACAAGTGGCGCGCCTCGTCCACACCGGGAACGGAAAGGTTGTGACAGGCCTCGACGATAAAGTGTTTTGGCAGCTGACTCAACTCTTGCTCGGGGTATTGACCCTTCATGGCAAACAGCCTCCCCGCAGGAGTTAGTAAGTGCTCACAACCACTTACCATGTCGGCCAGCGAGGCAAAGGCCCTTGAAGTGATGGCATCGAAGCCCTGTTCATCGCGCAGCGACTCCACCCGGCAACAGTGGACTTTGACATTGCTCAAACCCAGCTGCAGCTTGGCTTCGATCAAGAACCGGGTTTTCTTGCCGTTGCTGTCGAGCAGTTCAAACTGGCGCTCGGGGTAGAGAATCGCCAGTGGAATACCGGGCAGTCCGGGGCCGGTGCCAACATCGAGAATCCGCTGGCCCGTCAGCAGCGGCGCCACACTCAAGCTGTCGAGCAGGTGGCGGGCAACCATCTGGCCGGGGTCGCGGACTGCGGTGAGGTTGTAAGCCCGGTTCCACTTGATCAGCAGCGCCAGGTAATTCATCCGCGCATCGAGGTGGGCATCGCTGAGGCTCAGCCCCAGTTGCGCGGCGCCGCGCTGCAAAAATCGGCGTTCGTCATTCACCTCAGGCAGATTTCCTTTCCAGTAAACCGCGTTTTTTCAGGGTGATCAGCAACAGCGACACCGCGGCCGGGGTCACGCCGGGAATGCGCGACGCCTGCGCCAGGGTCTGCGGCCGGGCGTCGCCGAGCTTCTGCTTGATTTCAGTGCTCAGCCCGTCGATCGCCGCGTAGTCGAAATCGATGGGCAGCGGGGTTTCTTCGTGGCGGCGCAGACGCTCAATTTCGTCTTTTTGGCGCTCGATATAACCGGCGTATTTGACGCCGATTTCCAGCTGTTCAGCCACTTCGTCGCTAACTTGTTCGCCGTCGTCGAGCAGCGCCGCGAGGTCGGCAAAGTCGAGTTCGGGACGCTTTAGCAAGTCCAGCAGATTGTATTCATGGGCCAGCGGCTTGGCGATTTTAGCGGCCAATTGCTCGGCCTGGGCACTGCCGGGCTGTACCCAGCTGCTGGCCATGCGCTGGCGCTGGCGCTCGATGGCTTCGCGTTTTTCACAGAAGACGGCCCAGCGCACATCGTCGACCAAACCGAGCTCGCGGCCCTTTTCGGTGAGTCGCTGGTCGGCATTGTCCTCGCGCAGCAGCAGGCGGTATTCCGCCCGCGAGGTGAACATGCGGTAGGGCTCTTTGGTGCCCATGGTTATCAGGTCGTCAACCAGCACGCCGATGTAGGCCTCGTCGCGGCGCGGACACCAGGCGTCTTTGTCCTGGGCCAGCAGTGCGGCATTGGCGCCGGCCAACAAGCCCTGGGCGGCCGCTTCCTCGTAGCCGGTAGTGCCGTTGATCTGACCGGCAAAAAACAGACCGTTGATAAACTTGGTTTCCAGCGAGTTTTTCAGGTCGCGGGGTTCGAAGTAATCGTATTCGATGGCATAGCCGGGCCGCGTCATATGGGCATTTTCAAAGCCCTTGATGGAGCGCACTAACTCCAGCTGCACATCGAAGGGCAGGCTGGTGGAAATGCCATTGGGGTAGAGCTCGTGGGTGTTTAGCCCCTCGGGCTCGATAAACACCTGATGGGAATTTTTGTCGGCAAAGCGGTGAACTTTGTCTTCGATGGACGGGCAGTAGCGCGGGCCGATGCCCTCGATAACGCCGGTGTACATCGGCGAGCGGTCCAGCCCGCTGCGAATGATCTGGTGGCTGCGTTCGTTGGTGTGGGTAATCCAGCAGCACACCTGCTCGGGGTGTATGGCGCGATTGCCCAGATAGGACATCACTGGCCGGGGCTCGTCGCCCCACTGCTGCTCCAGACCGTCGAAGTTAACGGTTTTGGCATCAATGCGCGGCGGTGTACCGGTTTTTAGCCGATCGACGCGAAATGGCAGTTCGCGCAGACGGTGAGCCAGGGCGATGGAGGGTTGGTCCCCCGCCCGGCCGCCGCTGTGGTTATCGAGGCCGATATGAATTTTGCCGCCGAGGAAGGTACCGGCGGTAAGCACCACGCTGCGACTGTAAAACTTCAGGCCGATGTTGGTGACCACGCCGCGTACCTGCTCGCCCTCGACAATCAGGTCGTCAACCGCCTGCTGAAAAATGGCCAGATTAGCCTGGTTTTCCAGAATTTCCCGGATTGCCGCCTTGTACAGCGCGCGGTCGGCTTGGGCACGAGTGGCCCTAACAGCAGGGCCTTTGCGAGCGTTGAGAACGCGAAATTGAATGCCGCCACGATCAGTGGCTTGCGCCATGGCGCCGCCCAGGGCGTCGACTTCCTTGACCAAATGGCTTTTGCCGATGCCGCCAATCGCGGGATTGCAGGACATCTGCCCCAGCGTTTCGATGTTGTGCGTTAGCAATAGGGTCGATGCGCCCATGCGCGCAGCAGCCAGGGCCGCTTCGGTTCCCGCGTGGCCGCCTCCAATAACAATGACATCGTAACGCTGCGGATAGTCCACATTGCACCTAAGTGAGAAATTTTGCTGGGGGCGAAATTATACGGGGTTCTGTCTGAGCTGCAATGAATTGGTGAATTTTTAATCAAGCTTGTTAAAACATAAAAGAATAAATGTTTATGAATATATATATGTTGATAGTTCTATGTTTTTTATTCTTGATACTGATGTTAAGGGCCGGCTATTTTGTTGATAATTAATTTAACTCTTTGTTTTTAATAATTTTTTAGAATGTATAACTAGGGGTTTTATCCACAGAAATCCTGTTCCTTCACTGTGTGTGCACTGGGGATGAAATGTGGATAAGTTGCTCGGTTTTCGCGGCCTGTGGGTAAGGCCTGCTTTATGGACGGTTTTTTCACAGGCTCTGAGGGGACTCTACAGTCGTTATACCGGTGGGATTTGGCGGGATTTAGGGCTTGTCGATGGCACTCGGCAGCAGCTCGGCAATGCTTTGCTGGAGTTTTTGCAGCGATATTGGTTTTGATAAGAAGGCATTCATCCCGGCGTTGACGCATTGCCGTTGGGTTTGGGGGTCGGTATTGGCGGTCAATGCGATCACTGGAGTGTCCGAGTGGAGGCGCCGGCGCAGTTGCAGGGTGGCTTCATAACCGTCCATTAGCGGCATTTGTAAATCCATTAACACCACGTTGAAGGGGTGTTTTTCCAGCAGTCTGACGGCGTCTACGCCATTGTCGGCGGTCATCACTTTTGCCCCCCAGCCCTGCAGACTGCGTGCCACCAGTAGCTGATTTACCGGGTTGTCTTCGACCACCAGCGCTGAGACCCCCAAAAAACAGTGCTCGTCGCGGTATTCAATTTGCGAAGTCGTTGTTTCTGCCGACGGCTTGCGGCAGCGACTGTGCCAGCGCAAGGTAAAGCAGGAGCCCCGCCCCAGTTCGCTGTCTAGGCTCAGTTCCGCCGACATCACTTCGCTGAGGCGTTTAACGATGGCCAGTCCGAGGCCGGAGCCGCCGTAGCGGCGCACCGTGGAACTGTCAGCTTGGTGGAAGCTGTCGAAGATATGGGGTTTTTGCTCATCGCTGATGCCGATACCGGTGTCGCTGACCTGCAGTTCGAGTTGCAATTTGTCACCTTGGCGCTGGCGTTGACTGAGGCGAATGCGGACTTCGCCGTCGTGGGTGAATTTAACCGCGTTGGCACAGAGGTTGAGAATCAGTTGCCGCAGGCGCGTTTCATCGCCGAGGATTTCAATATCTTCCAGTTGAGGGTCAACGTCGGTGAGCAGCTGAATACCCTTGCTCTGCGCCTCGAAGCGCAGCGGTTGGAGAAATTCGGCGAGCAGCGACCTGGCGGGGAAAAAGCGTTCTTCAAGCTGCATATCGCCTTTTTCGATGCGCGAAAAATCGAGAATATCGTTGACGATATGCAGCAGGTGTTCGCTGGAACTTTTGGCGATATTGACGTAGTTCAGCTGTTCGTCGCTGAGCGGGCTTTTGGCGAGTAATTGCAGCATGCCGAGGGCGCCGTTCATCGGTGTGCGCAGTTCGTGGGTCATGGTGGCCAAAAATTGGCTCTTGGCGACACTGGCCGCTTCGGCGCGGCTCTTGGCTTGCTTTAGCTCTTCAACGTGCTGGTTGAGGACGCGCTGCTGGACGTCAATACTGTCGGCCATGTAGTTGATATGGCGCTGTAGCTCGCCGAGCTCACCCTGTTCGAGGTGGCTGATGCGACTGCTGTGGTCACCTTGGGCGATACGCTGAGTGACCGTTTGTATTTCGCTGAGCGGTTGCGACAGCCGGCGACTGATCAACCAAGCGACGCCGATGCCGATGATGACGGCGAGGCTGGCGATGCTGCTGGAGACGCGCACGATGCGCTGTTGCAGTTGGTGCAGGCGCTGGCTAGAGATGTCCAGTTCCAGGCGGCCGAGCACATTATTGCTGGCGCTGCTAAAGCGTTCGCCAGTGATGCTGTCTTGCAGCGGAATACTGCGCTGGGTGATGGTGGTGCTGATGGTGTGGCCGGCGGGTTTGGCGCCGTCTTTGGCAATGCTAACCGGGTGCTCCAGGTGGTCGCTGTAGATCCTTATTGCCGTGATATCGCCGTGCAGCGCCGACTGCAAGATGTCGTCGAGCTGCTGACGGCTGCCGCTAATCAGCGGCAGTTCAACCAGCGCCGCGACGTTTTCGGCGATGCGGTGGCCAATGTCCAGTTGATTGAGCTTGGCGTCGTTGAGGCGCGCGGCCAGGGAGTAGGAAAACAGGGCGATAAACAGCACCAGCATTGGCCCAAGACTGGCCAGCAGTATCTGTTGGAATAGGCTGCGACGCCGCTGCCAGATCATATTAGGGCTCCACCATCTGTTGCTGCAATGCGCTGTCGTTGAGGCGCAGTCCCAGCGATTCGGCGACATGGTGGTTGACGACAACCCGATACCGGCTGGGGTGTTGCGGCGCCGGCAGTGCCCCGCTGCTCAGGTAGCGGTGTATCATTTCGCGAATATCGGCGGCGTAGTGTTCAGGGGTGGAGATCACCGAGGCCAGCGCGCCGGCGTTGACAAAGCTCTGTGTCGGGCCGATCAGCAGTTTATTGTGGCGATAGGCGGCGAGCAATATCCCTCTGGCGCTGCGGGCGTTGTACAGTGCGCTTTCGGGGGTGGCCAACAGGACGTCGTTGCGCTGAATAAGCCGGTTTATGCGGCGCTGGGCGTCGCTGCCGGCAAGTTGTTCATCGACGATTTTCAGTTGTGGGTAACGCCGCTGCAGGGCAGCGATTTGTCGGCCATAGTGGGGGTGTTGCCAGCCAATGGCGATGCTTGCCGGGCGCTTCTCTACCAGGGCGTTGATCAGCTGCAGTTGCCGGCTCAGGGGTTGGTCGGCATAGACCGCGCTGCTGTTTGTCGGCGCGGCGTCGGCATAGGCGGCACTGTGGGTGTACAGCGCAAAGCCGGCGCGATAGTGGTGGTCGACCAATAGCGGCAGCAATTGGTCGGAGACTACCAGCAGTATATCGCCGGCTTTGTCGGGCGGCGGGCTGCCTATGTAGCTGTTCACAGCAAAACCTGCTCCTTGGCCAATTTGCTCGGCTAGGGCCCGCAGCTCGGCGTTGTCAGCCGGCAATATAATATCCACCGTGACCGCGCGGGGCGCGTCACTCCAGGATAGTGTTGTAGCTAGCAATGCCATTGCTAGCAGTATTCCCTTAGTTAGTCTTTTCAAGAAGCCGATCCTTGACTCTTGTCGGGGTGTTCCCTAGTAGCGCATGCTGATACTCAGTAGATGCCGGGTGCTGTCTTTGTAAAAATTGTCGGATAGCAGCTCGCTGTTGTTGTCGTGTCGATACTGTAGAACATACGCAAGTTCGAGTCGGTTGTGCAAGGCTGTGGGGCGGTGACTAATACGTAGATCCGAGCGTGAAAAATGGTTTTTCTTGTTGCCGGTGCGGGTATTTTGACTGTAGTAGCGGCTGAGCGACAGCTGGGTATGGGGCCGCCATTTGTAGCTGACCATTGCACTGGCAGCGTTGCTGGGCGTAAAGCTTTGCTCATTTTGGCTGCTGCTATCGGAGTTGATATAGCTGTAGCTGGCATGTAGCAACCAGGCTTGATTGGGGCGGTAGTCCAACTCGGTTTCGACGCCTTGTTGTTCTACGTGGTTGTTGTTCTCGGGAGAGAATTTGTCCAGCGCGGTGGAATCGGAAACAAGCTGTTTGAGCTTGTCGCGAAATATTTTTACGTCCCACTGCAGGCCGATGCTTTTATAGTGGCCGTAGTAGCCGATTTCACGGGACAGGATTCTTTCGGATTTGAGTTCGGGGTTGCCCGATGCGGTGATGATAAATTGTCCCTCGCTCATGCCGTCTTGGTGAGGCTGGATATCACGGACCCGGTAGCTCCAGTCGGCCGAGGTTTCTAACAGGTCTGGGGTGCGCACGGCCTCGGAGAACACCGCGCGGAAACTGTGGTTGTTGTTGATGTGGTAATGCATGGCCAGGCGCGGGGAAAAGTGGCTGTGTTTTTCGTTGTCATCGCGCTCCCAGGAGGCGCCGAAGTTAGTGCTGATATGTTTGCTGGCGGCGTATTCGATATTGCCGAACAGTTGCACGCTGTCGCTGCGCCGGTTGCCATTGTAGTAAGTTTCAGAGCTGACTTGGCTGTGTTTGAAGTGGACGCCGGAAACGGTTTTTACTTTGGCGTTCCAAATCTTCGTGTCCTGAAACTCGACATCCTGACGGGTCTGGCGAATGTTTTCATTGGCCGTGGCGGTAACCAGTGGCGAGGGGTGGTTGGGCTGGCCGAGAAATGCCGGTGGCAGCATGGCCGTCCACTGTTTGATTTGCTTCTGGCCTGAGTAGTCGTAGCGCAAATGCTGGCTGTGGTTTTTGTGTAGATCCCAGCCCAGTTTTACCGAGACAAAATGGTTTTTGTGCTGGGTGTCGGGGGAGCTGACATCGAAGTCACCGAAGTCGTCGGTGGTCCAGCCCTGCTTATAGCCTAAGTTGACACTCAGATTGGCACTGGCTATCGGTTTTTCGTAGCGCAGGTTTATCATTTCACTGTTATCGCTGTCGCGGCGGTCCTTGCCATCGCGGTCTTCGTCGAAGCCGTCGTCGCGGCGGGTTTGCAGACTGACTCGGTAGTCTCCGCCCTCGGCGCTGCCCGCGTGGCTAAACAGATAGTCTTCCGTGCGATTGCTGCCGCGCCGGGCCTTTACTATCAGTCGTTCGCTGTCTTCGGGGTGGCGGCTGATAATGTTGATAACGCCAAGGAAGGCATTGGCGCCGTAGCTGGCGGTGGATGGCCCGCGCACCACTTCAATGCGTTCGATGTCTTCGATGGCCAGTGGAATGTCGTTCCAGTTGACGGTTGCCAAGCCGGCTTGATAAATGCTGCGGCCGTCGATCAGCACCTGCATGCGGCGGGAGTCGCGGTAGTTGGTGCCGTGGTAACTGACGACGTGGTTCCAGCCGTCGCGGGCGCCAACCGAGGTGCCGGGAATCAGTCTAAACAGTTCGGGGATACGTCGCAGGCCGGAGGCGATAATCATTTCCCGGTCGATGACGCTGACACTGGCCGGTACTTCGCTGCGGCTTTGTTTTAGTCGCGCGGGGGTGAGTACCATGGGGAGCGCCTCGTTGTCCCACAGTTCGGTGTGGCCGGTAATCGGGGTGGACAGCGAGGTGGCAATCAGGGCAGACGCGAACAGAGCGCGGCGAGTGGAATCAGTCATAACAAGTTCCTTTCGTGTGCATTCCACAAAGATAGGGCGTAACAGCCTAGTATTATAGTGTAGCTCGAATAAAACTGCGGAAAAGTCCTTGTGCAAGGGACTTATATCAATATTTACTTGCCGATACAGAAGCTGGAAAAAATGCGTCCGAGCAGATCATCGGAAGTAAAGGCGCCGGTGATTTCGGCCAGCTGTTGTTGCGCGAGGCGCAGTTCCTCGGCCAGTAATTCACCGGCGTTATAGGTTTGCAGTTGGTATTCGCCCTGTTGCAGGTGTCGGCGGGCACGGTCGAGGGCATCGATATGGCGGCGGCGGGCGATAAATGGACTGTCGCCGTCTTCGAAGCCCACGCAGCGCTTCAGGTGTTCGCGCAACAGCTCAATGCCATCGCCGCGCTTGGCGCTGAGGTAGAGCCGCGGGGACTTGCCGCCCTCTTCCCGAATCTGTTCGCCGCTGAGATCACACTTGTTAAAAATAACGCTGAGTTTGCCGTCGCGGGCGTGTTTCGCAAAGGCGTCGGGCACCTCTGTGCCGGGTTGTTGCTGACTGTCGACAATCAGCAGGATGCGATCGGCCTTGTCGATCTCCTGCCAGGCGCGGCGTATCCCCTCTTGTTCCACCGGGTCGTCGCTATCGCGCAGGCCGGCGGTGTCGATGATATGCAGTGGCATGCCATCAATCAGAATATTTTCCCTGAGCACGTCGCGGGTGGTGCCGGCGATATCGGTGACGATGGCGGATTCGCGGCCCGCCAGGGCATTGAGCAAACTGGACTTACCGGCGTTGGGTTTGCCGGCGATCACGACGGTCATACCGTCGCGCAGCAGGCTGCCTTGCTGCGCTGCACTGCTGACCTGCTGAAGTTGCTGCTTGATTGCCTGGAGATCGTCGGCGACGCGGCTGTCGCTGATGAAGTCGATTTCTTCCTCGGGGAAGTCGATAGCCGCTTCCACGTAGATGCGCAGCACAGTGACGGCCTCTACCAGGGCATTGATTTCGCGACTGAAGGCGCCATCCAGTGATCGCATAGCCTGGCGGGCGGCCTGTTCTGAGGCGCTGTCGATCAGGTCGGCAATGGCCTCGGCCTGGGCGAGGTCGATTTTGTCATTGAGGAAGGCGCGCTCGGAAAATTCGCCGGGCCGGGCCATACGGGCACCGGCGCGCAGGCAGGCCTTGAGCAGGCGGTCCATAATGACCGGGCCGCCGTGGCCTTGCAGTTCCAATACGTCTTCGCCAGTAAAGGAGTTGGGGCCGGGGAAAAACAGCGCCAAGCCCTGGTCGATGACGTCCGGTTGCTCGCCGATCATTTCGCGGAAGTGGGTGAAATGGGCGCGCCGCGGTTGCGGCTGGGTGTCCATGAGGGCCGCGGCAATGGCTAGGCTTTGACTGCCGGAGATACGCACGATGCCGACGCCGCCCTTCCCGGGCGGCGTGGCGATGGCGGCGATGGTGTCCTGCTGGCTCATCGCTTAGCGGGACGGCAGGCCGGCTTTTTCAATGCGTTTGGTAATAATGTACTGCTGAACAATCGACAGGGTGTTGTTGACCACCCAGTACAGAACCAGGCCCGCAGGGAAGAACAGGAAGAAAAAGGTAAAGACCACGGGCATCCACTGCATGATCTTGGCCTGCATTGGATCCGGTGGTGGCGGGTTGAGCTTCTGCTGGATAAACATCGACAGGCCCATAATCAACGGCAGGACGAAATACGGGTCCATTGACGACAGGTCGTTGATCCACAGCATAAAGGGCGCGTGCCGCAACTCGACACTTTCCATCAGTACCCAGTACAGGGCGATAAAGACCGGCATTTGCACCAGCATGGGCAGACAGCCGCCGACGGGATTGATTTTCTCTTTTTTATAGAGCTCCATCATCGCCTGGGACTGCTTCTGGCGGTCGTCGGCGTAGCGCTCGCGCAGTTCCATCAGTTTTGGCTGCACGCGGCGCATATTGGCCATCGAGGTGAAGGCCTTGGCATTGAGTTGGAAGAAGGCAATTTTCACCAACAGCGTTACCGCGATGATGGACCAGCCCCAGTTGCCGATAAAGCCGTGCAGTTTGGTAAGTAGCCAGAACAGCGGCTGGGCGATCCACCACAGCCAGCCGTAGTCGACGGTGAGTTCCAGGCCGGGGGAGATTTCCTCCAAACGGTATTGGTCTTTGGGGCCGATATAAATAGCGGCGCTCACGCTGCCGCTATCGCCGGCGGCAATGGTGTGTGTCGGGGAGGTAAAGCGGGCGATATTCATGTCCTGACCGGTAACCACGGTGCTGTAGTGGTTGTTCTGGCTTTGGTCGGGCACCCAGGCGCTGAGGAAATAGTGTTGAATAATGGCGATCCAGCCGCCGTCCATCTGCTGCTTGAGAGGTTTGTCGCGCAGTTTGGCAAAGGCCAATTTGTTGTAGGGGTCTTCGCTGCTGGCGTAGGCTACGCCCATAAAGGGTTTCATTGCGAACAGGCCGTCATCGGTGACGCCCGGGTCGTGGCTGTTACCGCGCTTAAGCTGACCAAAGAGGCTGGCGCTGAAGGGCGCTGCGGAGCGGTTGTCGATCAGGTATTGCAGCTTAACCAGGTAGTCGCCGCGGTTTAGGCTGTAGCGTTTAATAATTTGAATGTCATCACTGTAGGCGTAGTGCAGATCCACGGCTACGCTGTCCTGTCCGTCGCGCAGTTCAACGGAGTCGGCGGCGGCGCGGAACAGCGGGCGACCTGCAGCGGTATCAGTGGCATTGGCTCCGATTAGGCCGCTCTGTGCGGTAAAGCGGCGGCGCTGATTATTTTCCAGCAGCACGAAGGCCTTTTTAGACTCCAGGCTTTCGTGGTGTTTAAGCATGGCGGCATAGATGATGTCGCCACCCTGCAGGTCGATTTTTAAATCGAGAACGTCGTTGCGGATTTGAACATAGCGTCCGTTAGTTGAGCCCTGCTCGGGAAGTTCCTGCACCGCGCCGCTGTTACTGGGCATAGCGGTTGGTAACTCCTCGCTGTCGGCGCTGAGCTGTGGCAGCGTGTCGCCGCCGACCGCGGCCTGTTCGGCAATGGCGGCCAGTGGCAGGCTGTTGTCGACATCGAAATTTTTCCATTCCACCAGCAGCATAAAGGACAGTGCGGCGATGGCGGCGATTAGGAGGTAACGCTGAATATCAATCATTGCTTGATAGCCTTGATAGAGTTGTTGTCGTGTTGGCAGTGCCGACAGGGAGGAACGGGGTCATATCCGCCAGGATTCAGGGGGTGGCAGCGACCGATACGGCGCAGGCTTAACAGGCTGCCGCGCAGGGCGCCGTGTTGGCGGATCGCGTCAATAGCGTAGTGTGAACAGCTGGGGTAGAAACGGCAGTGCGGTGCCATCAGGGGGCTGATGCACAGGCGGTAAAACTTTATGCAGGCGATGAGTAGGCGCTGCAAGGCATTAACCCTCTCGCTGACGAAGCTGCTTTTCGGCGCGTTTTTCTAGTTGCCGCCACAATTGTTTGCAGGTGTGGTGTAGACGGGGATTGTCGAGTTTATCGACCCCCTTGCGAGCCAGCACAATAACATCGATGCCCGGCAGCTGCGACTGCTGCATTCTGAAGCTGTCGCGAACAATGCGTTTTAAGCGGTTGCGCTGTACAGCTAGGCGGACATTTTTCTTGGCAACAACGAGACCGAGCCGAGGGTGATCCAGGCCATTGGCGTTGGCTAGAAATAACAGCTCAGCACTGGAGACCTTTAGACGAGACTGGTCGAAAACCGCTTGGTAGTCACCGGCATTGAGTAGACGCAGCGATTTATCAAAGCGGAAGTCCACTGCAATACCGGTCTATACCTTCTTATCGCTTATATTAAGCAGACAGAACTGCGCGGCCTTTGGCGCGGCGGCGATTCAGAACTTGACGGCCGCTTTTAGTTGCCATGCGAGCACGGAAACCGTGGGTGCGGGCGCGTTTCAGATTGCTGGGTTGGAAAGTTCTTTTCATGGTCTTGTCCGTTCGCAGTGTCGGAATACCGACGAGGTCACATGGTTATCCGCCCAAGCCGCTCAATGTCAGGCACAGGCGCAAAAATCGGATCGCGAATTTTAGTGGACAGGCGGCGCAATAGCAATGCCCGGGCGGGTTTATTTGTTTTTGCCGCGCTGTTCGCCTGCGCTATCGCCGCTTAGGGGCGGTGCTAAGGCGGTCTTTGGCTTTGATCACATGCTGTTGACAGCTTATACACAAGCTGCTCGTGTAGTTATCCACATGCAAGGTTCTTTATTCGTGTTTACTTAGTGTTTTATGTTATATGCCATTGAAAAAGCGGTATTTTTTCGGATTTATCGATTGTTGATAAGCACGGGATGTTGTGGATAACTGCTGGCTATAGGCGTAGAATAAGCGCTCGTTTTATATCTGCGCGGGCGGCTTTCAGCTGACGGGTGGCGCCGGGGCGACCTGGCGGGTTTATGGATGTTTCAGGAGCATTATTTTGTCTGATGCCACGTGGCAGCGGTGTGTCGTTCATCTTCAGGAAGAGCTACCCGCGCAGCAATTTAACACTTGGATACGACCGCTGCGGTTGGAGACCGGCAGTGGTTGGATTCGCTTGTTGGCGCCCAATCGCTTTGTACGCGATTGGGTGAGCGATCGTTTTTTCGCTCGTATTGAGGAGCTGGTTGCCGAGTTATCGCCGCCGGAGTCGACAATCGCGGTGGAGTTGACGATTGCCGAGCGCCAGCCGCGGGTGCCCGCGTCCGCCCCGCCGCCCCGCCCCGCCCCGGAAGTGGTGGGACACCAACACCAGCACGAGCAGCATAAACTGCCCATTGAGAGGCCGGCGGCGGTAGAGCCGGAGTACCGGGAGACCGCCGCGCCGGCGATAGTCAGCTCGGCGGGTCAAGCCTTGCGGGGGAATTCCCGACAGGTTGAGGTGGAAGGGGGCATTCGTCACCAGAGCTCGCTGATGGAGTCCTATACCTTTGAAACCTTTGTTGAGGGTAAGTCCAACCAGTTGGCGCGGGCGGCGGCCAGCCAAGTGGCTGAGAATCCCGGTAGGGCTTACAACCCGCTGTTTTTGTACGGTGGTGTCGGTCTGGGTAAAACCCATTTGATGCATGCGGTGGGCAATTCATTGGTGCAGCAAAACCCCAATGCCCGGGTGGTTTATTTGCACTCCGAGCGTTTTGTGGCGGACATGGTGAAGGCCCTTCAGCTCAACGCGATTAATGAATTTAAGCGCTATTATCGCTCAGTCGATGCCCTGTTGATTGACGACATACAGTTCTTTTCTGGTAAGGAGCGCTCGCAAGAGGAGTTTTTTCATACCTTTAACGCGCTTTTGGAGGGCGGCCAGCAGATGATTTTGACCTGTGACCGCTATCCCAAGGAAATTAAAGGCTTGGAGGAGCGGCTCAAGTCTCGTTTTGGTTGGGGCTTGACGGTGGCCGTGGAGCCACCCGAGTTGGAAACCCGGGTGGCGATTTTGTTGAAAAAGGCGGAGCAGGAAAAAATCACCCTGCCCTCCGATGCGGCCTTCTTTATTGCGCAGCGCGTGCGCTCTAATGTGCGTGAGCTGGAGGGGGTATTGAAGCGGGTGATCGCCAGCTCGCGCTTTATGGCTAAGCCTATCGATATTCCCCTGATCAAGGAGTCATTGAAGGATTTGTTGGCGCTGCAGGACAAACAGGTCAGCTTGGATAATATTCAGCGCACGGTGGCAGAGTACTACAAAATTAAGATTGCCGATCTGATGTCCAAGCGTCGCAGTCGCTCGGTGGCGCGACCCAGGCAGTTGGCGATGGCGCTGTCCAAGGAGTTGACGAACCACAGCCTGCCGGAAATTGGCGAGGGTTTTGGCGGTCGAGACCACACGACGGTGCTGCACGCCTGTCGGAAAATCAAAGAATTGCGCGACAGTGATGCGGATATTCGCGAAGACTATAAGAATTTGATAAGACTTCTGACAACCTAATGTTTTTAGGGCAATTTTTATAATAAAGTGTAGTGAGCTTGCGGTCTGGTAAACGCGGCCTTGCTACCAGTAAAAAATATAACGGGAAAACAGAAAATGAAATTTTCGATTTCTAGGGATGCCTTGATCAAGCCCCTCAATCTTGTTGCCGGCGTGGTCGAGCGCCGCCAGACGCTGCCGATTTTGGCGAATGTGCAGCTGCTCCTGGACGGTGGGCAGTTGTCGCTGACGGGCACCGACCTAGAGGTGGAATTAATTGGCCGGGTAGAATTGGGTGACACTGCAGCGACGGCGGTCGGCGGTGAGATCACCGTGCCCGCCAAGAAGTTGGTCGATATTTGCAAGGCCCTACCCGAGGGCTCGGTGATCGATGTCAGCCAGGATGAGCAGAAACTGATTATTAAGTCCGGCCGCAGTCGTTTCCAGCTGTCTACCCTACCCGCTAAGGATTTTCCCAGTGTTGAGCAGGGTCACGGCGGTCAGCGCTTTAAGCTTAAGCAGGGGGATCTCAAGCGCCTGATTGATCGCACCAGTTTCGCGATGGCCCAGCAAGATGTGCGCTATTACCTCAACGGCATGCTGTTTGAAGTCAGCGATGGCCTGTTGCGGGTGGTGGCGACCGATGGTCATCGCCTGGCGATGGCCAGCTTTAGCGGCGATATATCGGTGTCGAGTAATGCCCAGGTGATCTTGCCTCGCAAAGGCGTGATTGAGCTGGCGCGATTGCTGATTGACGAAAATGAAGAAGTTGAGTTGTTCGTGGGTAGTAACCATATTCGCGTGGTGACCAGGGACTTTACCTTCACTTCCAAGCTGATTGACGGCAAGTTTCCCGACTACGAGCGGGTGTTGCCCCGGGGCAGTACTAAAACGGTGCTGGGCAGTCGCAGTGATCTCAAGCAGGCTTTTGCGCGCACGGCCATCCTCTCCAATGAGAAATACCGCGGCATTCGCTTGCTGCTGAGCAGCGGCAGTTTACAAATCGTGGCCAACAACCCCGAGCAGGAAGAGGCGGAGGAGATCGTGGCGGTGGATTACGAGGGTGAAAACCTCGAGATTGGCTTCAATGTCAGCTACTTGCTGGATGTGCTGTCGGCCATTCAGGGCGAGGTGGTTAAATTCTCGCTGTCGGACGCCAACAGTTCGGCCTTGGTGGAAGAGTCAGAGAGCAGCGACAGCCAGTACGTCGTGATGCCGATGAGGCTCTAGCGTTGGCGGCGATCGCTTACCGGCAATTTTCAGCGGCTGTCTTCGGGCGGCCGTTTTTGTATTCCCCCTGCCCCCTCCTCCCGCTTGCGCGGCGCGTCTCCCGGCTTTTTGATGCACCTTAAAGAGTTACATATCCACGCCTTTCGGAATCTGCAGCAGTGTTCGCTGCGGGATCTGGGACAGTTTAATTTTATTCACGGTCGCAATGGCAGCGGCAAGACCTCGGTGTTGGAAGCGATACATATGCTGTCGTTAACCCGCTCATTCCGGTCGCGCCAAGTGGCGAGCGTGGTGAACTTTGATGCGCCGGCGCTGATGGTCAGGGCGCAGTTGGCGGAAGCGGCGGGTCAGGATACGCGAAGTTTGGGTATTCAACGCGGTCGCGATAAGTCGCTGTTGCTCAAGTACGACGGTGAGCGCCTGCGGTCCTTTAATGATTTGGCAGGCTTGTTGCCGGTGCAGTTGATCAATCCAGACAGCTTTTTGCTGTTTGAGGGTGGGCCTGCGGAACGCCGTCAGTTTCTGGATTGGTCGGTGTTCCACGTGAAACATTTGGGTTTTTACGGGGAGTGGACGCGTTATCGAAAAGCGCTTAAGCAGCGAAATACCCTGCTTAGACGTGGTAAACTAGCGGATGCACTACTCTCCCCCTGGGAGGGTGAGATCGCGCAAACCGGGGCAAAAATTACCGCCATGCGACGGGCGCAGTTTGAGCGTATCGCAGACGGTTTTGCCGACATCGTCAAGCAAATACAACGGGATATCGGCGCGGATGCCGCGGCGCTTAGTCAGCAGCATTTTACGATGCGCTTCCACAGTGGCTGGGACGATGCCGAAGGTGAGCTGGGCGCGGATGCCCTGCGTGCGGCGCTGGTGGGTTCTCGGGAGCAAGATGGCCGGCAGGGTTTTACCCGGCTGGGTCCGCACCGCGCAGACATTCGCTTTTTGTGCGGCGGGGTAAATGCCAGTGACGTATTGTCTCGCGGGCAGATAAAAACCCTGGTGTGTGCATTAAAGTTGGCCCAGTGCCGGTTGATGCGCGAACAGGGCTTGGATGTGGTGCTGTTGGTAGATGACCTGCCAGCAGAGCTCGATAGGGAAAGACGGCGGGCACTGTTCTCGTTGATATCGACGATGGGGATTCAATTGTTTGCCACGTCGATTGCCGAAGATGATCTAGATGACAGCTGGTGCGGCGCTTCGGGGTGCGTGACAAGGTTTCACGTGGAACATCTTGCTGTCGGGGGCTAGTGCAGCGCGAAAGCATTAGCTCGCCGAAATGAAATTTTAAGAACTTGCTACTGGGCAAGGCTCTTGTGTATAGAGGTTCAGGAAATGACTGACGACAACAACAAAAACTACGATTCCTCAAGTATCAAGGTGCTAAAAGGCTTGGATGCCGTGCGCAAGCGGCCCGGTATGTATATTGGTGATACCGATGATGGTTCGGGCTTGCACCATATGGTGTTTGAGATTGTCGACAACTCCATCGATGAGGCCCTGGCCGGTTACTGCAATAAAATCCAAATTACTATTCACCCCGATGAGTCTGTCACGGTCTGCGATGACGGCCGGGGTATCCCCACAGAAATTCACGATGAAGGGGTGTCTGCCGCCGAGGTCATTATGACGGTGCTGCACGCCGGCGGTAAGTTTGACGACAACACTTATAAGGTGTCTGGTGGCTTGCACGGTGTGGGGGTCTCGGTGGTTAATGCCCTCTCCGAAGAGCTGCGCCTGACGGTGCGCCGCGGTGGCAAAGTTCATGAGCAGATATATCGTCACGGCGTGCCTGAGGCACCGCTGGCGGTGATAGGCGAAACCGACCGCAGTGGTACCGAGGTTCGCTTTAAGCCCAGCAGCGAGACCTTCAGCAACATCGAATTCCATTTTGATTATCTGGCCAAGCGTATTCGCGAGCTGGCCTTCCTCAACTCGGGTATCAATATCGAGCTGATTGATGAGCGCAGTGGCGAGAAGGAAATCTTTTGTTATGAAGGGGGGCTCAGTGCCTTTGTCGGCTATCTGAACAACAATAAAACGCCGGTCAATGATGTTTTCCACTTTAATACCGAAGCCGATGGCATTGGCGTCGAGGTCGCGTTGCAGTGGAATGATGGCTTCCAGGAAAACCTGTTTTGCTACACCAATAACATTCCCCAGCGCGACGGCGGCACCCACTTGGCCGGTTTTCGCGCTGGCCTGACTCGCAACCTCAACAACTATATTGAGCGTGAGGGGCTGGCGAAAAAAGCCAAAGTGTCGACCACCGGTGACGATGCTCGGGAAGGGCTGACCGCGGTGATTTCGGTGAAGGTGCCCGACCCCAAGTTCAGCTCACAAACTAAGGATAAACTGGTTTCCAGTGAGGTAAAAACCGTTGTAGAGCAGGCGATGACCGCGAAGTTTGGTGATTTCCTGATGGAAAAACCGAATGAAGCCAAGCAGATTGTGCAAAAAATGCTCGATGCTGCCCGCGCCCGTGAGGCGGCCCGCAAGGCGCGGGAAATGACCCGTCGCAAAGGCGCCCTGGACATTGCCGGTCTGCCGGGTAAGTTGGCGGACTGCCAAGAGAAAGATCCCGCCCTCTCCGAACTCTACCTGGTGGAGGGTGACTCGGCCGGCGGCTCAGCCAAACAGGGGCGCGATCGCCGCACCCAGGCCATATTGCCGCTCAAGGGTAAGATCCTCAATGTTGAAAAGGCGCGCTTTGACAAAATGCTGTCCTCCGCCGAGGTTGGCACCATTGTGACTGCGCTGGGCTGCGGTATTGGCAAGGAAGAGTTTAATCTCGACAAGCTGCGCTATCAGCACATTATCATCATGACGGATGCCGATGTTGATGGCTCCCATATTCGCACCCTGCTGCTCACCTTCTTCTTTAGGCAGATGCCGGAATTGATTGAAAATGGCTATATTTATATCGCCCAGCCGCCTCTGTATAAAATTGGCCGCGGCAAGCAGCACCAGTATTTGAAAGACGAAGCGGCCTTGGCCAATTATTTAATTCAAAACGCGCTAGACGGTGCGGCCTTGTATGTGAATCCCGATGCGGCGCCGATCAGCGATACTGGCCTGGAAAGCTTGGTGAAGAGCTACCGCAAGGTTGAAGACGTCACCCAGCGCCTGTCGCGGATTTACCCGGCGCGCCTGCTGCGTGAGGTGGTTCACTTACCGCGGGTTAAGGCCGAGCAGCTTGCCGAGCGCGATGTCATGGAAGCCTGGAGTACCGCGCTGGCGGAGATCACGGTGGAGTTGGAAGTTCGCGACCCTCAGCATCGCTACGATGTGCGCGTGGTGGAAGACCAGGAATTGCATATTTTCGTTCCGGAGGTGGAGATTACTTCGCACGGAGTAAGCACTAACTATCGATTTGGTCGCGATTTCTTTAAGTCAGCGGACTATCAAAGCATTGCCGAGCTGGGTGAGAGCCTAGAGGGCTTGCTGGAGGAAGGGGCCTATATCAAACGCGGTGAGCGCAGTCAGGAAGTCGAGAGTTTTGACGAGGTCATGCAGTGGTTGATGACCCAGGCTGAGCGCGGCTTCAACGTTCAGCGCTATAAGGGGCTGGGTGAGATGAACCCCGATCAGCTGTGGGAAACGACGATGGACCCCGATGCCCGCCGCATGTTGCGGGTAACCATTGAGGACGCCATTGCCGCTGATCAGATCTTTACCTGTCTGATGGGGGATCAGGTGGAGCCGCGTCGCGAATTTATTGAAAGCAACGCCCTGAAAGTGGCGAACCTGGACGTCTGATGGCGGCCCGATAAAAAAGCCCGGCAATAGCCGGGCTTTTTTTTGCCTGCGCTGTTCGGCGCTAGGGCATTTCTGCGCAGCGCGCCTCTATCCACTCCCCCGCCTGCTCCGCCAGTTGCTTGGCATCGCCGCCGTCGGTGTTGATCAGCTCGCCGATATGCACGGTAATCGTCCCCGGTTGAATGATCAGCCCCTTGCTGGGCCACAAGCGCCCGGCATTGTGGGCGATTGGCAAAATGGGCACACCGGCCTTTATCGCGATGCCGGCGCCGCCGCGGGCGTATTTACCGCGCTGGCCGTGGCGCACGCGAGTGCCCTCGGGGAAAATCAGCAAATTACAGCCCTCGGATAAGCGCCGAAGGCCCTGTTCCAGGGTTTGGCGCATGGCCGCCCGCGGATTGCTGCGATCGATGCCAATGGCATTCATTGCGCGCAAGCCCCAGCCAAAAAACGGCACCGATAACAATTCGCGTTTCACCACGGTGGTCACCGGGAACAATGCCCACTGCAAGTAAAAGGTTTCCCACTGGGTTTGGTGCTTGGCCAAGGCCACATAGGGGCCAAGCTTGGCGTCCGGCACCTGGCCGATGACCTCAGTGCGGACGCCGCAGATGATCCTCAGACTCAACAAGATAAGGCGATTGCCCAGGACAAAATAGCGGCCGCGGATAGGGAAAGGTAAAAAGCCGGTAAATAAAATACCGCTGACGCTGGTAAAGGCGATGATCAGTGCCAGCACACTGAAAAACAGCGCCGAGCGCAAAATCAACAGTAGTCGATACAGCGGATTCATAACAGGTATCCCTTCGTGTGCCCTACTTCTTCGCGGGTACTAGCAGCGAAATATCGGCCACTTCCAAAAACAGCGACTGCAGTTGTTTGAGCAGACTCAGGCGATTGTTCTTCAGCGCATCGTCATCGACGTTTACCATGACGTCATCAAAAAAGCGGTCCACCGGCGTGCGCAGCACGGCCAATGACTTTAGCCCCTGGCTGTAATCGCCGGCCGCATACATTGCCATAACACGCGCTGACTCCCCTTGCAGGGCCTGGTGAAGCGCCTGCTCGGCAGCTTCTTTCAGCAGTGCCTCGTCAACGCGATCGCTGACTTCGCCGTCGGCTTTGGCCAGGATGTTCGATACCCGCTTGTTGGCCGCCGCCAATGTGCTGGCTTCGGGCAGTTGACTGAAGGCCTGTACGGCCTTGACGCGCTGGTCGAAGTCCCGGGGTTGGCTGATGTTCTTGGCATTTACCGCCAGGAATATTTCGCTGGCAATGCCCTGATCGTCGTACCAGGCGCGCAGGCGCTCGAACATATAATTGAGGATACTGTCGAGCAGCTCGTCGCTGTAGTCTACCGCGGTGTGTTGGCTCAAAGCGCTGGCCAAGCTTGGCCGCAGATCCAGATCCAGGCCTTTTTCTATGATGATCCGCATCACGGCCAGCGACGCGCGGCGCAGGGCAAAGGGATCTTTTGAGCCGGACGGCAGCTGGCCAATGCCAAAAATGCCGCTGATGGTATCCAGCCTATCCGCCAGGGCGACGGCGGTGCCGGCCTTGCCCGATGGCAGAGTATCGCCGGCAAAGCGCGGCAGATACTGCTCTTGCATGGCCAGCGCGACATCCTCGCTCTCGCCGTCGTTGAGGGCGTAGTAATAACCGGCGATTCCCTGCATATCATCAAATTCCAGTACCATCTCTGATACCAGGTCGCTTTTGCAGAGCTCAGCGGCACGCCGCGCCTGTGCGCTGTCGTAGCCGAGTTGTTCGGCGATGGCTGTGGCCAATGTGGCTACGCGGCTGGTTTTGTCGAATACCGTGCCGAGTTTTTCCTGAAAGACGATCTTCTTCAGGCGCTCGCGTCGCGCTGCCAGCGTGGTTTTGCAATCGGTCTCAAAAAAGAAGGCGGCGTCGCTGAGGCGCGGGCGAATCACCCGCTCGTTGCCGTCGATGACCTTCTGCGGATCGCGGCTTTCTATGTTGGAAACCGTAATAAAGTGCGGCATAAGCATGCCGTTACTATCGACAACATGGAAGTACTTCTGGTGTTCCTTCATCGACGAAATTAAGGCTTCGGCGGGCACTTTCAAAAATCTTTGTTCGAAGTTGCCAGCCAGTGCTACCGGCCATTCGACCAGAGCGGTGACCTCGTCGAGCAGATCGTCATCGATCACTGCCGCGCCGCCCAGGCGTTGACCCTCGGCTTCGACTTGGCTGCGAACGATATCGCGACGTCGGCTGAAGTCGGCAATTACCCTGCCCTCGCTTTCGAGCTGTTCGGCGTATTGTGCCGGCTTAGCGAGGCTTATTTCGCCGCTGCTGTGGAAGCGGTGACCGCGGCTGCTGCGACCAATGGTGTGACCCATAATCTCGCCGGCGATGACTTGGTCGCCAAATAGCAGGCTCACCCAGTGTACCGGGCGGACAAATTGCTCGCGTTTGGCGCCCCAGCGCATACGCTTGGGAATGGGCAGTGCCGCCAGCGCCTGCTCGACCATGTTGGCCAGCAGCTGATCGGCGCGACTGCCGGCAACGGTGCTGCGGTAGCAGAGTTTGTCTTGCTTGCCGTCGTTGGCGACGTAATTGCTCAGCTCGTCCAGTGCCAGCCCATTGCCCTTGGCAAAGGCCTCGGCGGCCTTAGTGGCCTGGCCGTCTTTAAAGGCGACCTTTAGCGGCGGGCCCCACTTTTCAATGTCTTTATCCGGTGCCTGCTCGTCCAGCGCACTAATGACCATCGCCAAACGCCGGGGCGTGGCATAGCTGCGCACCGCGTCGAAGCTTAGTTGTTCGCCGCGCAGTTGCTCAACGACGCTGTTGGTAAAGGCTTCAGACAGTGCTTTTAGCGCCTTGGGAGGCAGTTCTTCGGTACCGATTTCTATCAGCAGATCACGCTTGCTCATCAGGCTGTTCCTTTCTCTGCGCGAAACTGTTCGCGCCATAGGGCTTTGCGTTCCTCGCTGGCCAGCGGGTAGTCGAGCTGGTTGCGGGCTTCGTCGTAGGCTTTGGCGACGGCTCGGGCCAGGCCGCGCACGCGCAGAATAAAACGCTGGCGTTCGGTGACGGAAATCGCGTGGCGGGCATCGAGCAGGTTAAAGGCGTGGGAGGCCTTCATCACCATCTCGTAGGCGGGTAGCGGCAGGCCCTTTTCTACCAGGCGCTGACTTTCCGCTTCGTAGTGGTCAAAGTTGCTAAACAGTTGAGCAACATCGGCTTCCTCAAAGTTGAAGGTCGACATTTCGACCTCGTTTTGATGAAAGACGTCGCCGTAGGTCACCACACCCTCTGGGCCTTTTGTCCACACCAAGTCGTAGATGCTGTCGACGCCCTGCAAGTACATGGCGATGCGTTCCAGGCCGTAGGTGATTTCGCCGGTGACCGGGAAGCACTCGATGCCGCCGACCTGCTGGAAATAGGTAAACTGTGTGACCTCCATGCCGTTTAGCCACACCTCCCAGCCCAGTCCCCAGGCGCCAAGCGTGGGCGATTCCCAGTTGTCTTCGACAAAGCGAATGTCGTGAACGCTGGGGTCGATACCGAGCATTTTCAGCGACTCAAGATAGAGCTCTTGAATGTTGTCGGGCGACGGCTTCATGACCACCTGAAACTGGTAGTAGTGCTGTAGGCGGTTGGGGTTTTCGCCGTAGCGGCCGTCGGTGGGGCGGCGGCAAGGCTGCACATAGGCGGCGTTCCAGCTCTCTGGTCCCACAGCGCGCAAAAAGGTTGCCGGGTGAAAGGTGCCGGCGCCCACTTCCATATCGAGGGGCTGCATCAGCACGCAGCCCTGCTTGGCCCAAAACTGTTGCAGGCTCAGGATGAGTCCCTGAAAGCTGCTTACATCTGCCTGGTTCACGGTGATCCCCACTTACGCACTGTGCTGGTGTAAAGAAAGACAGGGATTATACAGAGTTGCGCGCGCGGCGGCGACGCGAGATCGCACTGGGCGTGGCGATGGCTGGCTTGCTATGATCTGGCCATCTTAATGAGGAGGTCGAATATGGGGAAGTTGATCGGCGGGCTGCTGGGTTTTATTACCGGCGGTGTAGTACTGGCTGTTGTCGGCCTAGTGGTCGGTTATTTCTTTGACCGGGGCCTTAAGCAGGCCATGGGCTTTAATTACGCGGCGCGCCGGGAGCAGGTGCAGCAAGTATTTTTTGACAGTACTTTTCGCATTATGGGCCACTTGGCCAAGGTTGATGGTCGGATATGTGAGCGTGAAATTGACCAGGCCGAGGTGATATTTGGTCAGCTGGGTTTGAGTCGCGAGCGGCGCCGCAGCGCGATCGAGCGTTTTAAAGAAGGCAGCGCCGACAGCTTTGTATTGGAAGAAGAGGTGTCGAGCTTCCTCCAGCACTGCGCTACACAGCCCTTGCTGAAGCAGATGCTGATAGAGGCGCTGTTGGCGATGGCGATGGCCGACGGTCAAGTCGATCCCATGGAAGAGGATGTGTTGCTGCGGGTTGCCGGTTTTTTGGGCATCAATGCCTCGGAGTTTCAGCGCCTGTTGCGCATGGGCCGGGCTCAGCAGCAGTTCCATGCCGAACAGCCCTCTCCGCAGACGGCAGTAGAGGATGCCTATGCCGCGCTCGGGGTGGCGGCCGAAGTGAGTAATGCTGAACTCAAGAAGGCCTACCGGCGATTGATGAGTGAACACCACCCCGACAAACTCATTGCTCGCGGGGTGCCTGAGGACATGGTGAAAATCGCTACCGAAAAATCACAGGAAATACGTGCCGCCTACGATTTGATTCGTCAACATCGCGGTCTTGGTTAAGGGCGTCGGGTAAAACGGTGCTATATGTGTTGGGCTTGCTGTACGTCGCTGTAGCGCTTGGCCCAATTGGCAAAGTCGTCGGCCTTAAGTGCTGGCGAATATAAGAAGCCCTGTACCATATCGCAGTGATGTTCTTTGAGCAGCCGCCGTTGCGGCAGTTTCTCCACGCCCTCGGCGATCACTTCCATATTAAAGCTGTGGGCCATGGCGATAATGGCGTTGACCAGCGTTACGCTGTCGCTGCTTTGGTCGATGTCGTGGACGAAGCTGCGATCTATTTTGAGAATGTCGAAGGGGTAGCGCTTGAGGTAGCTCAGTGAGGCGTAGCCCGTGCCGAAGTCGTCGAGTGACAAGCGTACGCCTATTTTCTTAAGTTCCTGGAAACACTGGCGGAGGTTTGGTGTGTCGTTGATTAACAGGCCCTCGGTAATTTCCAGCTCCAGTTGTCGGGCTGGCAGTCCGGATTGTTTGAGCGCGCGGCGCACCGTGTCGACAATCTCCGAGTCTTCAAACTGGCGGGCAGAAATATTTACGGCAATATTGATTTCCGGCAAGCCGGCCTGGCGCCAACGCATTGCCTGTTTGCAGGCATTGATGAGCACCCATTCGCCGATGGCGCCAATTAAACCGCACTCCTCGGCGATTGAGATAAACTGCGCCGGACCGGGGTTGCTCAATTCGTTGTTGTGCCAGCGCAGCAGTACTTCGGCACCCACCAAGCGGTTTTGGCTGAGGTCGATAACGGGTTGGAAATGCAGTTTAAATTCGTCGCGCTCGATCGCGCGGCGCAGCTGTGACTCGGTTTCCAAGCGGCGTTCGGCCTGGCTAGCCATGCCCTGCTGATAAAAGCAGAATTGGTTTCCACCCTTGCCCTTGGCGCCGAACATCGCCGCTTCTGCGCGCCGCAGCAAGGTTTCGGCATCACCGCCGTGCTCGGGATACTGGCTGATGCCGATACTGGCGGAGATATTAATCTCGTGGGTGTCGACGAAGTAGCTGTCGCGAATTTTGGCCAACAAGGTTTCGGCAAAGATACTGGCTTCGTCTGCGCAGCTGTCGTCGCCGAGAATGATCAAAAACTCGTCGGCGCCCAAGTGGGCCACCAGTTGGCTGTCATTGAGACTGCGGCGCAGGCGCTCGGCGGTTTCGCAGAACAAGCGGTCGACGACAAGGTGACCCAATGAGTCGTTGATATAGCGTATGCGATCTAGGTCGATGTGCAAAATTGCAAAGCCGCTGTCTTCATTGCGCTGTTTTTCAATATTGTGCTGCAAGTTTTTCAGTGCCAGCTGGCGATTGGGCAGGCCGGTGAGCACGCTGTAGTGTTCGCGCACAAACAGTCGGTTGGCAATGGCCTTGTTTTCAGAAATATCCTCGCAGCTAAAAATATAGCCTTCTAGGCGGCCCTGTTGGTCGCGCAGTGCCGAGACCACCGCGGCCACGTACTCTTCTCTATCGGCCAGCTGCAAGTGCAATTCGCCCTGCCAGTTTCGCCCCAGCTCAAGGGTGTGGCGGATGCGTTCGCGAGTCTCGTCGGGAATCATTGATAGCAGTGGCGTTATGCCTTCTGAAGAGCGTCCACTGCGGCTGCCCAGTCCGCTGATATTGCGAAATTTGGCGTTGGCATAGCGCGCTTCGAAGTCGGGGCTAAGCAGAATCAGTGCCGAGGGGCTGTGTTCTAACAGCTGGTCTAATTGTTTGGCTCGCTTGCGGCTGTCGGCAAGTTTTTGTTTCTGGGTTTGCGCGCGACTGCCCAGGGCAAGGAAAAAGCACAGCAGGCTCATGGTGAATACCGCCAGCGCCAGCACCGCAGGGTCGTAGCGGCTGTCTGGCAGGAGCGCGCTCGCGGCAGCCAGTGCGGCTGAGGTCAAAAGAGCGATAGCGAGCTGGCTGTATCCCATGGTTTGTCTTTATTGAGTGATAACGTCGTTATGATGGCAGGCGCCAAGGTTTAACGCCAGTATTGCCGGCGTCCGAAGTGCTCATGGCACAGGTGTTGAAAATAAGGTATTAGTGGCCGTCGTTTGGCCTGCGCCGTTGCCGAGAATCGTTTAAGGGGAGTTCATGGGTATCAAGCACACTATCGAGAGGGGTTTTTTAGGTTTGTCGCTGGCAGTTATTGCCGCCTGCGGTGGCAGTGGAACAGCGGGTGAGGGAGATACCACAGGCGGTGGCGGCGATAGTGGCGCCCTGTTTGAGGTAGAGGTGCGGCGCAGTGAATTTGGCATACCGCATATCAAGGCCGACAACTACGCCAGCATGGGCTACGGCTATGGCTATGTGCACGCCGAGGACAACCTCTGCGTGCTGGCTGAAGATTTGCTGACGATTCGCGGTGAGCGCGCCCGCTATCTCGGGCGCGATGGCGAATACCGCATCATCCCCAACGGCTCTGTCGCCAGCAACGTCGACTCGGATTTTTTCTGGCGGGCCGTGGCGACCGACGAGGCGATTGCGCCGATAAAGGCCAACAGTGACGCCGAGGTGGTCGATGCGACACGGGGATTTGTGGCGGGCTATAACCGCTACTTGCGTGAGCTCAAGGCTGGTCAGCACCCCGGTCGGCACCAGGCCTGTCGCGATCAGGCCTGGTTGACGGAGATTAATACTGATGACCTGTATCGGCGTTATTTCCGCTTGTCGATACTGGCGTCCTCATCGGTGTTTGTGAGCGAGATTGCCAACGCCGCGCCGCCCTCCTCCGACAATGTGCCACTGCCGGTCAGCGCGGCGGCCATCGCGGCGCTGGATGCTGAGGACATGCCGCTGGTCGGCGAGCAGCCCTTTGCCAGCAATATGTATGCCCTGGGTTCGCAGGCGACTGATGGCGAGTCGCTGTTGCTGGTCAACCCCCATTTCCCCTGGCAGGGTACCGAGCGACTGTATATGGCGCATATGCAGCTGCCCGATGCCGAAATTATGGGCGCCTCGCTCTACGGCGTGCCGGCGGCGCTGATTGGTTTCAATCAGCATTTTGCCTGGAGCCACACGGTATCGTCGGCCTACCGCTTTACCTTTTATGAATTGACCCTCAACCCGGCCAACCCCACCCAGTATTTCTATGAGGGTGAGCTGCGCGATTTGCAGGCTGTGGACGTTACCGTGCCGGTGCTGGAAAGCGATGGCAGTTTGGGCAGCGAGACGCGAACCTTGTATCGCTCCCATTTCGGGCCGATGTTGGAGTTGGCTGTTTCCGGCGTGCCGGTGTTGGAGTGGTCGGCGGCCAAGGCCTATACCCTGCGCGATGCCAATGCTGAGAACAACCGGATGATCAACCAGTTTTTCCGCTGGAACCGCGCGCAGAGCTTTGAAGAGTTTGTCGAGCTGCACGCCAGCGTATTGGGGGTGCCTTGGGTCAATACCGTGGCCACCGGTCCGGGCAAGCCGGCGTATTATGGCGATTTAACCGTGGTGCCCAATGTGCCCGACAGCAAGGTGCAAAGCTGTGGTGCCCAACCCCTGCAGGCCGCACTGGGCGCATTGTTGCCCGGCCTGCCGATACTGGATGGCTCGCGTGCCGCCTGTGAGTGGGATAATGATGCAGATGCGCCGGCGCCCGGGGTCTTTGGTCGCGCCAACCTGCCATCACTGCAGCGCGACGACTGGGTACACAACTGCAATGACAGCTACTGGCTGACCAACCCCGCTGAACCGCTAACCGGTTTTGCTGGGATTATTGGTAATGAGAATGCCGCCCGCAGCCTGCGTACGCGACTGTGCATACTGCAGGTACAACGCCGTCTGGATGGTAGCGACGGCCTGCCGGCGACCGGTTTTGACATGGCGAGCTTGCAGAGTGTCGCCCTCGACAGCGCGGTGTATTCCGCCGAGCTGGGCAAACAGGCGGTGCTGGATAGTTATTGCCAAATGCCTTCGGCGCTCGGTAGCGCCGGTCCGGTGGATATCGCCAAGGCCTGCCAGGTACTGGATAACTGGCAGGCTAAAAACAACCTGCAGTCGGTGGGTGGCCATCTATGGCGAGAGTTTTGGCGCCGTGCGAAGGACGTTTCGGGATTGTGGCTGACGCCATTCTCCGCGGCGGACCCGGTGAATACACCGCGGGACTTAAATGTACTTAACCCGCAAGTCGAACAGGCCTTTGCCGACGCGGTGCGCGCGGTGCAGGACTCGCCCTTTGCTGAAGACAGCGCCATCATCGACCTGCAGTACTCGGGTATTCATCAGCAGCAGATTCCCATCTTTGGCGGCGAGAGCTTTGCCGGTTCTTTTACTATTGCCAGTGCGGGGCCGCTGAGCGAAGACGGTTACCCGGTGACCTATGGCAACAGCTACGTGCAGACGGTAAGTTGGGACGAGTCGGGAGCGCCGGTGGCCGAGGGCTTTATTACCTACTCCCAGTCTACCGACCCGGCCTCGCCCTACTACCAGGACATGACCGAGGCCTATTCCGCGAAGAACTGGATTCGCTTTCCGTGGAAGGACGCCGATATTGCGGCGAAAACCCGGGAGACATTGCTGCTTAGCGAGTAATTGCGCTGCTGGGCTTGCGGGCGATAAAGGCGCTTTGCAGGGCGTATTCCTCGCCCTGCAGGTCTAGGTCTTCGCGATTCAGCAAAATGTCGAAGCCGGCAAACTGTTCGGCGAGCTCACCGGCGGTCAACAGAAAATGGGCATTGCTGGGGCCCCGCTGGTGGCGGCGCCGGGTGTTAAAGGTCTGGTAGAAAAGCAGCCCGCCGGGCTGTAGTGCTGCGCCGAGAGTGCAGAGCAGAGGCCGGTGCAGGTAATAGCTGACGACGATGACGGCATAGCGGCCGGCGGCGTCGGGCGGCAAGCCGTCGGCTTCCAGGTCGCGCTGCTGGCAACGGATGGGCAGTTGCCGCTGCGCCGCATAATCGGCGAGCTTGTGCAGGGCGGTACTGGCGTAGTCCACCGCGTCGACCTGCAGTCCCGCCTCGGCCAGTAGTACGGCGTTGCCACCCAAGCCGCAGGCGACATCTAGCGCCAGGCCCTGCTGGGGCAGCCGGGATTGGTACTCGCGCAGTAGCCAGCAAGCCGGTTGTGGCAGGCTGGCGGTCGCGTATTTTTGCTGCCATTTGGCGAGGCTCATCAGCGCCGCCAAAACGCCGGCATAAGCAATACCAGCAAGGTGAAGATTTCCAGTCGACCGAGCAGCATGGCATAGCAGAGAATCCACTTGCCGGGGTGGCTGACGCTGCTGTAATTGGCGGCAACCTCGCCCAATCCGGGCCCCATGTTGTTAATGGCCGCAGCGGTCGCCGAAAACGCCGACAGAAAGTCGAGGCCGCAGGCCATCATCGCCAGCGTAATGCCCATAAACGAGATCAGGTAGACGCCGACAAAGCTCCACACCGCGCTCACCACCTTGGCTTCCACCCGGTGGGAACCGATTTTGAGGGGAATCACCGCGCTGGGGTGTATTAGCTGCTTGAGCTCGCGGATGCCCTGCTTGGTCACCAGCATAATACGCACCGCTTTCATGCCGCCGCCAGTTGAGCCGGCGCAGCCGCCGACAAAGGACAACATCAGCAGGCCAACGGGTAAAAAGCTTGGCCATATTGCGTAGTTATCTGCGGCAAAGCCGGTAGTGGTGGCGATGGAGACGGTGTGAAAGATGCCGTTGACCAGTCCTTCCGACCAGCTCTGGGTGTCGCTGACAATCAAATAGGCGCACACCGACAGTGTGGCTGTCGCCATTACCCCAAGATAAAACTTGGTCTCCGAATCGCTGCCGTAGATTTTTGGGCTGCGCGAGCGCCAGGCGTGGAAGTGTATGGCGAAACTCATGCCGGACAGCAGCATAAACACGCTACAGATCATCAAAATTAGCGGGCTGTTGAAAAAGCCCATGCTGGCATCGTGAGTGGAAAAGCCGCCGATGGCGACGGTGGAAAAGGCGTGGCAGATGGCGTCGAAAACGCTCATGCCGGCCAGCCAATAGGCCAGCGCACAGGCGAGAGTAAGCGCTACATACATCAAAAACAGCACCTTGGCGGTGCCGGTAATGCGCGGCGTGAGTTTGTTGTCTTTGACCGGGCCGGGGGTTTCGGCTCGGTAGAGCTGCATGCCACCAATGCCCAGTATCGGCAGAATGGCCACCGCGATGACGATGATGCCGATGCCGCCCAGCCACTGCAGGAACTGGCGGTAGAACAAAATGGATATCGGCAGTTCGTCAATGCCGACGATGACCGTGGCACCGGTGGTGGTCAGCCCGGAAATGGACTCAAAGACCGCCTCGCTAAACGACAGCCCGGGGCTGTCGGCGAGAAAAAACGGCAGTGAACCGAATACGCCGAGTACCGTCCAGAACAGCGATACCACCAGAAAGCCGTCGCGGATACCGAGCTCGGGCTGGCGGCCTCGGCTGAGCAGCCACAGTAGCAGACCGCTGCAAAAGGTCAGCGCAAAGGCGTAGCCAAAGGCGTGCAGCGCGCCGTCGCGGGACACCACAGAAAATGCCGCCGGCAACACCATGGTCAGGCTAAAGACCATAAGCAACATGCCAATAATGCGACAGATGGTGATCAGGTGCATGAGCGGTCCTGTTTAAAAGAAGGTAAAGCCGACGGAAAATAGTTTTTCCACCGCCTTAATTTTGCCCTTGTCGACCAGGAACAGAATCAGGTGATCTTCGCTGGCTACAGTGAGGTGGCTGTGGGCGATCAATACTTCGTCGCCGCGTACGATGGCGCCAATGGTGACACCCTCAGGCAGGTCGATTTCGTCCAGCCGGCGGCCCACCACTTTCGATGAGCGGCTGTCGCCGTGGGCAATGATCTCCAAGGCCTCGGCGGCGCCGCGGCGCAGTGAGTGCACATTGTAGATGTCGCCGCGGCGGACATGGGTAAGTAAGCTGCCGATGGTGATTTGCTGTGGTGAAATAGCGATATCGATCTCGCCGCCCTGCACTAACTCAACGTAGGCGGGGTTGGTGATCAGGGTGATGACTTTTTTAGCGCCCATGCGCTTGGCCAGCAGCGAGGACATAATATTGGCCTCGTCGTCGTTGGTCAGGGCCAGGAAAACATCGGTTTCCTCGATATTTTCCTGGGCCAGCAATTCGTGATCGGAGGCGCCGCCGTGCAGCACAATGGCGTTGCGCAGCTGTTCTGAAAGGGTGCGGCAGCGGTCGTAGCTGCGCTCAATAATCTTGACGTTGTAGCGCCCTTCTACTGCGCGGGCCAGGCGTTCGCCGATATTGCCGCCGCCGGCAATGATCAGCCGCTTGTAGCGGGTGTCGATGCGGCGCAGTTCACTCATCACCGGCATCACGTTTTTCTTGGCGGCGATAAAAAATACCTCATCGCCGGCTTCCACCACGGTGGTACCGGTGGGCACAATGGCGTTACCGCGACGGAAGATCGCCGCTACCCGGGTGTCGACCTGGGGCATGTGTTCGCGGATGGTCGCCAGCTCGTTGCCGACCAAGGGGCCGCCGTAATAGGCCTTAACGGCAACCAGCTGTACTTTGCCGTCGGCGAAATCCAGCACCTGCAGCGATCCCGGATATTGCAGCAACCGCTTGATATAGCGGCAGACCAGTTCTTCCGGGCTGATAAAGACGTCGATGGGAATGGCATCGCTGCCAAATAGTCTCGACTCGCTGGTGTAGGCACTGGAGCGAATGCGGGAGATTTTGGTGGGCGTGCGGAACAGGCTGGCAGCAACCTGGCAGGCCACCATATTGATTTCGTCGCTGCTGGTCACGGCAATTAGCAGGTCGGCATCATCGGCGCCGGCGCGGCCGAGTACATCCGGGTGAGAGGCGGCGCCACACACCGTGCCGATATCCAGCCGGTCTTGCAGTTCGCGCAGTCGCTCGGGGTCTTTGTCGACCACGGTGATATCGTTGTGTTCACTGGCCAGGTTGGCGGCCAGTGTGCCGCCAACCTGGCCGGCACCGAGAATGATGATTTTCATAAAATTGCTGCCGCCACTGCGCGATTTGCGCCAATTGTGCGCTGATTAGCGCCTGTGTCTCAAGGGCTTAATGCTGTCCCCGGCTACTGCTTTATCAGCTTAGCGTAGAAGAAGCCGTCTGCGCCCTCCTGCGAAGGCAGTATCTGGCGGCCAACTTCGCGGTCGAGCCCCCAGTCTACCGCCAGTGCTTCGCAGTTGGCGTCGTCGTGGCGCTGCAGAAAATGCCGTATCTGCTGCTCGTTTTCCTCGGGCAGCACCGAGCAGGTGGCGTATAGCAAAATGCCGCCGGGGGCCAGACAGCCCCACAGGGCGTCAAGCATTTGCGCCTGCAAGACGGCCAGCTCGGCAATGTCGCTGGCGCGCCGGTGCAGGCGAATATCCGGGTTGCGGCGCAGCACGCCGGTGGCGCTGCAGGGCGCGTCCAGCAAAATGCGCTCGAAGGCCTTGCCGTCCCACCACTGCTCGGGTCGGGCGGCATCGGCGGCCTGGCAGTTGGCGGCCAGATCTAGGCGGTGCAGGTTCTCGGCTATGCGCTCCAGGCGCGTGGCGTCGATATCCAGGGCGATCAGCTCACTGAGATCCGGTTCGGCCTCGAGGATGGCGCCGCTTTTACCGCCGGGGGCGGCGCAGGCGTCGAGCACCCGCTGGCCGGGCTGTAAGTCTAACAGGGAGGTACACAACTGGGCGGCTTCATCCTGCACCGATACCGCGCCGCCAAAAAAGCCCGGCAGCGCATCGACGCCCACGGCGTGGCCAAGGCGGATGCCCTGGGGGCTGAATTGACAGGCATCGGCGGCGATGTCGGCCTGCGCTAACTGCTGCAGATATTGCTGTCGGTCGCCGCGCAGGCGATTGACCCGCAGGCACATCGGCGGGTGGCTGTTGTTGGCCGCCAGTACAGCGCTAGCCTGCTCCGGCCAGGCGGTGTTAATGGCCTTGTACAACCACGGCGGATGGCCGCTGGCCGCGGCGGCGGGCAAGTTTGCAAACAGTGCTTCGCCGTCGCGCTGGCAGCGCCGCAGGATGGCGTTGCACAGGCCGGCGGCCCATTTTTTGTTCAGCGCCCGGCAGCCGTCGACCGCGCTGCTTATGGCGGCGTGGGCGGGAATGCGGGTATGGAACAGCTGGTAGGCGCCGATGTAGATCAACATGCGCACATCGTCGTCGCGGCGCTTCAGGCCCTTGCTGAAGCAGGGTTTGAGCGCGGCGTCGAGGCGCCAATACTGGCGCAGGGTGCCGTAACACAGCTCGCGGTACAGAGAGCGCTGGTTGTCGGCCAGCGGTTTTTCTTCCAGCGGCAGTTGGCGGCTCAGTGACTGGCCGTCGAGCACGGCGGCCAGGCAGCGGGCGGCGGCGACCCGTGGGCAGCTCATAGCTTGCCCAACATAACGCCGGGGGCAAAGCGCGCGGCGTGGCCATTGAGGATGTCGGCTACGGCCATCTGCCGGGCATTGGGCAGCTGCAGGCTGAGCAGGCGCAGGGCGCCGTCGCCACAGGCCACTACCACACCGGTTTTGTCGGCGCTGAGAATTTCGCCGGCGCGGCCGCGGCCGGCTTCCGGGCGGGCTTGCCAGATGCGCAGGCGATCATCGCCCAGCTCGGTATAGCACACCGGGAAAGGAATAAAGGCGCGAATCTGTCGGTCCAGCTCAATGGCGCTGCGCTGCCAGTCGATCTGCCCTTCCTGCTTATCGAGCTTGGCGGCGTAATTACTCAGGCTGTCGTCCTGAACCTCGGGCTGGGCGCTGCCGCTGGCGAGTTGGTCCAGCGCGGTGACCAGTGCGGGACCGCCCAGCTCGGCGAGCTTGTCGTGCAGGCTGGCACTGGTGTCGTCGGCGTCGATGGCGCAGCGCACTTTGTGCAGCATATCGCCAGTATCCAGTCCGGCGGCCATCTGCATAACCGTGACCCCGGTGTCGGCGTCGCCCGCTTCAATGGCTCGCTGAATGGGCGCGGCGCCGCGCCAGCGCGGCAGCAGCGAAGCGTGCACATTGACGCAGCCCAGGCGCGGAATATCGAGCACCGCCTGGGGCAGGATCAGCCCGTAGGCGACCACCACCATCAGATCGGCGCCCAGTGCGGCCAGCGCGTTGCGGTCTTGCTGCTGCTTGAAATTAAGCGGCTGCAATACCGGCAGTCCGGTCTGTTCGGCAAGCTGCTTAACCGGGCTGGGACGCGGTTTTTTGCCGCGCCCGGCGGGGCGGTCGGGTTGGGTGTAGACCGCCACGACCTGGTGGCGGCCGTCGTCTAGCAGGGCCTGCAGGTGTTTTGCGGCAAAATCGGGGGTGCCGGCAAAAACCAGCTTGAGTGCAGTGGCGGCCACAGCCGTCTCCTATGCCTGACGTTTGTGGATCTTTTCCAGCTTGCTGCGGATGCGGTTGCGCTTCAGGGGCGACAGGTAGTCGACAAAGAGTTTGCCCAGCAGGTGGTCGTTTTCGTGCTGTATACACACCGCCAGCAGACCTTCCGGCTCCATTTCAAAGCTGTCGCCGTTGCGATCCAGTGCCTTGACGCGAATGTGCCGGGGGCGCGCCACGGTTTCGTAGAAGCCGGGAATCGACAGGCAGCCCTCGTCGTACTGGAAGATCTCCTCGTCGAGGACGGTGATTTCCGGGTTGATAAATACCAGGGGTTCGCTGCGATCCTCGCTGGTATCAATCACCACGATTTGCTCGTGAACGTCGACCTGGCTGGCGGCTAAGCCGACGCCCGGGGCCTCGTACATAGTGTCGAACATATCGTCTATAAGTTGGCGGACGCGATCGTCAACTGCGGCCACCGGTTTGGCGACGGTGCGCAGGCGAGGATCGGGAAATTCAAGAATCTCAAGTACTGCCATAAGTGAATGTGACCAAGTTGTCGTGTATGTTGCCTAACTATTGCTAATATAAAGAGTATTCGCAATCGCAGAGCCGGATATCGGGTCGGGTGGCAGCGCCGCCTGCTTGCAGAACGATAACAATATGCCGCTGCCGCGACAGCCATTTATTATACCGCGAGCGAAGCGGAAATGCCTGATCGTCGCGCCCCGTCGGGTTGCCGGTGGGCAATAAGGTCGCTTGAAGGAAGGTGTTATGAAGAAAACTGTGCTGGGTCTGCTGTTCTGTATGTTGGTGAGCGTTGCCCAAGCCGGCGATGTTTTGTCGCTTAAGGCGGGTCATCCGCAGACTTACGTGGTCAAGCGCGGAGATACGCTATGGGATATTTCGGCGATGTTTCTCGACGACCCCTGGCTGTGGCCGGAGTTGTGGTACTACAACCCGCAGGTGGAAAACCCCCACCTGATTTATCCCGGTGACGTGCTGAAACTGATGTGGGTGGACGGAAAACCCGTGTTGGTGCGCAATCCACAGGCCGGCGATGGCGTGGTGAAATTAACTCCGCAAATGCGCATTTCCGATATCAGCGATGCCATTCCGGCTATTCCCCTCGATGTTATCGCCCCCTTCCTGACCCGCAGCCGCGTTGTTGACGACGGTGTGTTGGAGGGCGCGCCCTATGTGTTGTCGGGCAAGCGCGGCAATATTGTTGCCGGTGCCGGCGACGAGATTCTCGGTAGGGGTGACTTTGGCGACGGCGACAACTACGGCATCTATCGTCGCGGCAAGGTCTATGTGGATCCGCGCAGCCGCGAGTTGCTGGGTGTTGAGGCCATTGATGTAGGCAGTGCCCACCTGCTGCACAGTGAGGGCGATATCGCGACCCTGGCATTGAATCGCAGTACCCAGGAGATTCGCCGCGCCGACCGCTTCCTGCCGCTGGAGTCGCGGCAGCTGACTGCCCGCTTTGAGCCGCAGGCCGCAGAGGTCGACACCAAGGGCTATATTATTGCTGTTGAAGGTGGGGTCACCCAGGTCGGCAGTATGGATGTGGTGACCTTGAACCTCGGTAAGCGCAATGAAGTAGCCGCTGGCGACGTCATGGCGATCTACACCACTGGTGTCGTGGTTAGCGATCCTCTCACCGGTGAGCGACTGCAGGCACCGGATGTCCGTGCTGGCGTATTGATGGTGTTCCGGGTGTTTGACAAGGTCAGCTATGGGCTGGTGCTCAAAGCTGAGCAGACCCTGAAAGTGGGGGATAAGGTCCGCAATCCCTAGGGGGTTAATATCTAGGGGTTTAATGTCTGAGTTAGGGCGCTGTTGCTGGCGCCTCGCCAAAGTCGTGCAAGGATGCTGACGATGGAACATACCGCAATCCTGTGGCTGCTGTTGCAACAGCAGCTAAACATCCCCCCCGCACGCCTTCGCGCCCTGATGCGGCTGGTGGCCTGCCCCCGGCAATTGCCTGGTATTGACCCTCAGCAGCTGCAGCAGTTTGTGCTGCAGCGCTTTGGTGAGGATGCCGCCAGCCAGCAATTGCTGGACCAGCGGCTGCGCGATGATATTGTCGAGTCGCTGGCGGATACCGGCGCGGTGCAGCGGCTGGTCGAGCAACTGCAGGCCGCTGACTGCCAGCTGGTTAGTCTTGCGGATAGTGATTATCCCTGGTTACTCAGTGAAATTGCCGATCCACCGCCGCTGTTGTTCTTGCGGGGCCGCCGCGAGTTGTTGGCGGCGACCATGCTGGCCGTGGTTGGCAGTCGTCGCCCGAGTCGTCGGGGTGAGCAAGACGCCTACGCGTTTGCCGGCGCGCTGGCCGAGCGGGGGTTTACCATTGCCAGCGGCATGGCGATGGGCATCGATGGCGCGGCCCATGCGGCTGCGCTGGAGCAGCCCAGCCGTTCGGTGGCGGTGCTGGGCTGTGGGGTTGATACCTGCTATCCGCGCCGGAATCAGGCCTTGTATGGCCAGTTGGCTGAACGGGGACTGTTGATCAGCGAATATGCCCTGGGAAGCCCTCCCCTGCCCCACCAATTCCCGCGGCGCAACCGTATTATCAGTGGCCTAAGCGTGGGCGTGTTGGTTGTTGAGGCGGCGACTAACAGCGGTTCGCTGATTACCGCCCGCCAGGCCTTGGAGCAAAATCGCGAGGTGTTTGCCCTGCCTGGATCCATTCACAACCCGGCCAGTCGCGGCTGCAATGCCTTGATCCGTCAGGGGGCCAAACTGGTTGAGACCCTGGATGATATCTACGAGGAGTTGCCGGCCCTGCCAGCGGCGGGCGCCGCCGAGCGCGTAGCGGTTGACGCTGCCGGCGCCGAGCCGGCGCTGTTGGCGCTGTTGGAATTTGCGCCGCTCAGTCTTGAATCCCTCGCCGCGCGCAGTGAACTGCCGGTGCCCAGTTTGCTGGCGGCGCTCTGTGAGCTGGAGGTGTCGGGTTGGGTTGAGCAGTGCCGCGGAGGCTGGCAGCGCTGCCGCTAAGTTGCAATGACGGCCGCCTTTGGGTACTTTTGCGGCCACTATCGCTGGCGCCCACCCATTGCCGGTCGTTGCATTGCAGGATCTGCTCACCATGACCTCAGTTTTATCCTATCGATTGCGCCGCGCCGCCGATTTATTGCGGGCCGGAGCGGTGCTTGCCCATCCCACTGAGGCGGTGTGGGGGCTGGCTTGCCTGCCGGGCGATGCGGCGGCGGTGGCGCGTATTTGTGAGCTTAAGCAGCGCGACCCCGGCAAGGGCTTGTTGCTGGTTGCCGACAGCGTAGAGCGCCTGGCGCCGCTGCTGGCCGCTTTGCCGCCGGCGCGCCGGGACGCCTTGCTAGCCAGCTGGCCGGGGCCGGTCAGTTGGGTGATTCCCGATACAGAATTTGCCCCCGACTGGGTGCGCGGTCGTCACCCCAGTGTCGCCGTGCGAGTGAGTGATCACCCTCTTACCGCGCAGCTGTGCCGCGCGGTCGGCAGTTGTCTGGTGTCGACCTCGGCCAACCCCGCGGGTCGCGAGCCGGCGCGCAGCCAGTATCAGGCGCAGCGCTATTTCGGCGCCGCGGTAAATTATTATTTGCCCGGCCGCCTGGGCGGCCGCACACAGCCCAGTCGCATTTGCGATGCCTTGAGCGGCGACATTCTACGGCCGGGCTAGGAGTAACTATGAGCAACATTGATATCGCCGCTGTAAAACAGTACTTACTGGGCCTGCAGGATCAAATTTGCGCCGCGATAGAAGCTTGCGACGGCGGTGCGCGCTTTGTTGAAGACGACTGGGGTCGCGGTCGCAGCCGGGTAATGACCGATGGCGCACTGATCGAAAAGGGCGGGGTGAATTTCTCCCATGTACAGGGCGATGCCATGCCCGCCAGTGCCAGTGCTCACCGCCCGGAGCTGGCGGGCCGCAGCTACCAGGCGATGGGCGTGTCGCTGGTGATTCACCCGCTCAACCCCTACTTGCCGACGAGTCACGCCAATGTGCGATTTTTTGTCGCCGAGAAAGACGGCGAGGAGCCGGTTTGGTGGTTTGGTGGCGGCTATGACCTGACCCCCTATTACGGCTTTGAAGAAGATTGCCGTCACTGGCATCAGACCGCTTTCGACGCCTGCGCGCCCTTTGGTGAAGAGGTGTATCCGCGCTACAAACAATGGTGCGACGACTATTTTTACTTGAAGCACCGCGATGAAGCGCGGGGAATTGGCGGCCTGTTCTTTGACGACCTGAATGAAGGCGGCTTTGAACGTTGCTTCGCGTTTATGCGCGCGGTGGGCGACTCCTACGTTAACGCCTATTTGCCGATTCTCCAGCGTCGTCGCGACACCCCTTGGGGCGAGCGCGAGCGCGAGTTCCAACTCTACCGCCGCGGCCGCTATGTGGAATTCAATCTGGTGTACGATCGCGGCACCTTGTTTGGCCTGCAGAGCGGCGGTCGCACCGAATCAATTTTGATGTCGCTGCCACCGCTGGTGCGATGGGAGTACAATTGGCGCCCGGACGAGGACAGTGCCGAACAGGCACTGTATCGAGATTTTCTGCCACCTAGGGATTGGTTAGCGTAGGTTTATGGATACAGTCGATCAGTACGCGGTGTATGGCAATCCTGTCAAACACAGTAAATCACCACAGATTCACGCGGCCTTTGCCGAGCAGACCGGCCAGCTTCTTCACTATCGCGCGCACAAGGTCGAGCTGGGCCGTTTTGCCGAGGCGGCGGCTGAATTTTTTCGCAACGGCGGTCGCGGCCTCAATATCACCGTGCCGTTTAAGCTCGATGCCTTTGAATTTGCCGACGAGCTCAGCGGTCGCGCGCGCCGGGCTGGCGCCGTCAATACCTTGGCGCGCGGTGAAGACGGGCGGATTTACGGCGACAACACCGATGGCGTCGGCATGGTGCGCGATATCAATGACAACCTCGGCTGGCAGCTGGGGGGGCGGCGGATTTTGGTGTTGGGCGCGGGCGGTGCGGTGCGCGGTATTCTCGGGCCGCTGCTTAAGCAGCGCCCCAGTGAAGTGGTGATCGCCAACCGCACGCCGGCCAAGGCAGAGGCCCTGGCGGAGTTGTTTGCCGAGCTGGGGGCGGTAAGCGGTCGGCCCTTCGAGGCCTTGGCGGGCAGTCAGTTCGATTTGATTATCAACGGTACCAGCGCCAGTATGAGCGGCGACCTACCGCCCTTACCTTCGCACATACTCAGCAATGAGGGTTGTGCCTACGACATGATGTACGGTGCCGAACCCACGCCCTTTATGCGCTGGGCGGCGGCCGAGACGGCCTGGGCAGTGTCCGATGGTCTGGGCATGTTGGTTGAACAGGCTGCTGAGTCTTTCTGTATTTGGCGCGGCCTGCGCCCGGATACCCGGCCGGTGATCGAATTGATTCGCCAGTCGCTGTCCCTCTAATTTTTTGCGGATACGGTTTTTATGTTGTTAGTTCTGGCGACCTTGGTGCTCGGCCTGGTGATTTTGGTGTGGAGCGCCGATCGCTTTGTGATCGGCGCCTCTGCGGCGGCCTCTATTCTGGGAGTCTCGACCCTGGTCGTGGGTATATTGGTTGTCGGTATCGGCACCTCGGCACCGGAAATGCTGGTGTCGGCGATGGCCGCGGCCGACGGCCAAGCGGGCCTGTCGGTGGGTAATGCCCTGGGCTCGAATATCACCAATATCGCGCTGATCCTTGGTTTGACCGCCCTGCTTATTCCGCTGCGAGTGCAGAGCAAGCTGATTACCCGGGAGATTCCGCTGCTGTTGCTGGTGATGGTTGGCGGCTACTTCCTGCTGCGCGACGGCGTGCTGGACTTTACCGACGGCCTGCTGTTGCTGGCCGGCTTTGTCGCGGTGGTACTGCGCCAGCTGTGGGAAGCCAAGCACAGCTCGGGCGATGCCATCGAGGCGGAATACGAGGCGGAAATTCCCCGCGATATGTCGCTGCCGGTGGCCTTGGGCTGGCTGCTGTTGGGCTTGGTGTTGTTGATGGCTTCCGCGCGAATGCTGGTGTGGTCGGCGGTCGAGTTGGCGCTGGCCTTTGGCGTCAGCGATTTGGTTATCGGCCTGACGGTGGTGGCCATCGGCACCAGTCTGCCGGAGCTGGCGGCCTCGCTGGCGGCGGCGCGCAAGGGTGAGCACGATATTGCCATTGGCAATGTGGTGGGTTCCAACCTGTTTAATTTGCTGGGCGTCATGGCCCTGCCGGGGGTGATTGCCCCGGGCGCCATTGATGCCGGCGTGGTAAATCGCGATTATCCGCTGATGTTGCTGCTGACGGTGGCGTTCTACCTGCTGGCCTTCGGGCCGCGCAAGGCGCCGGCTATCCGCCGCTATGAGGGCGGCTTGTTGCTGCTGGTCTACTTTGCCTACCTGGGCTATCTACTGGTCGACACCGGGGCTATCGCGCTCTAACTCGGCGATGTGGCGATCTTTCAGCTTGCGGTAATTGGCCGAGCTGTAGCAAAAGTAGTCGTACTCCTTGTCGTTTAACGGGCGCACCGCTTTGGCGGGGCTGCCGACATAGAGGTGGCCGCTGGCGAGGCGCTTTCCCGGCGGGACCAGGCTGTTGGCACCGACCACTACATCGTCTTCGATCACCGCACCGTCCATTACGATACTGCCCATACCGATCAACACGCGGTTGCCGATTTCGCAGCCGTGCAGAGTGACGCTGTGTGCCACTGTGACATCGTCACCGATGGTCAGTGGGTAGCCGTCGGGGTTGAAGGGGCCGGCGTGGGTGATGTGCAACACGCTGTTGTCTTGAATGCTGCAGCGCTGGCCAATGCGGATGCGGTGCATATCGCCACGCACGGTGGTTTGCGGCCAGATGGAGCTGTCGTCGCCGAGTTCGACGTCGCCAATCACCACGGCACTGGGGTCGATAAATACCCGTTGTCCCAGGCGCGGGGTTTGGCCCTCGAAGGCGCGGGTGTAAAGGCGGGCTTGGTAGCGCATGGTGTCGGACTCCTGGTTGCGATGCCAGTTGTCATTGTAGCGGCGCTGTCGGCTGAGGAACATCACCCGCGCGGGAGCTGTGCTGGCCGATCTGTTAAGCTGGCCATCTGAATTGAGCAATGGTTGAGAGTGGTATTTCATGTACGCAGAGCAAGCCCTTCCCGAATTTTCCTCGCTGCGCGCCGAGGATTACCCCGGTCAGTGCCAGGCACTGCTAGAGCGCAGTCGCACTGAAGTGGCGGCGCTGCTGGCTGGTGATGCCGCGCCGAGCTGGGATGCGTTGATGCAGCCGCTGGAGGAGATCAACGATCGCATAGAGCAGTTCTGGGCGCCGCTCAGTCATTTGCACGCGGTGATCAGCGGCGATGCCTGGCGCCAAGCCTACAGCGCCTGTCTGCCGCTGCTTACCGCTTACAGCAGTGAGATGGGGCAAAACCGCCCGCTCTACGAGCGAGTCAAAGCTCTGGCTGACAGTGCGGAATTTGCTCAGTTGGATCAGCCCCGCCAACAGGCGGTAAAGAATATGCTGCGCGATTTTACCCTGTCTGGGGTGGCCCTGGACGGAGATCAGGCCAAGCGCTTTGCCGAGATTCAGCAGCGTCTCAGCGAATTGTCTACGGCCTATTCCAACCATGTGTTGGATGCGACTGATGGCTGGCACAAAATTGTCGACCAGCGCGAGTCGTTGGCCGGGGTGCCCGAGTCGGTGCTGGATAATCTCGCCGCCGCAGCCGAGGCGGCCGGTGAGTCGGGGTATCGCTTGAGCCTGGATATTCCCAGTTACTTGCCGGTAATGCAGTACTGTGAAAATGGCGAGCTGCGCCGGGAATTATACGAGGCCTATGTCACCCGCGCCTCGGCGCAATCGCCCAGTGGCAGCCAGTGGGATAACGGCCCGTTGATGGTCGAAATCCTGCAGCTGCGTCACGAGCAGGCGAGCCTGCTGGGCTTTGCCAGCTACGCAGAGAAATCCCTGGCCAGCAAAATGGCGCCGTCCTGTGACGCGGTGCTGGGTTTTCTCGCCGAGTTGGCAAAGGCCAGCAAACCGGTGGCTGCCCAGGAGCTGAAGGAGCTGCAAACCTTTGCCGCCGAGCGGGGGCAGCAGAGCCTGGAGGCCTGGGATATTCCCTATTTCAGCGAGCAGCTGCGCGAGGCGCGTTACGCGGTGTCGCAGGAGGAGTTGCGTCCCTACTTCCCGGTGGAGCGGGTGCTGGCTGGTTTGTTCAAGGTGGCGGGCCAGTTGTTTGAGGTGGAGATAGTCGAGCGCGAGGCCGACCTCTGGCACGCCGATGCCCGCTGTTTTGAGCTGCGTCGCGGCGGCGACGTTATTGCCGAATTTTATGTAGATCTCTACGCCCGCGCCAACAAGCGCGGCGGTGCCTGGATGGCTGACTGTCGCGGTCGGCGGCGACTGGACGATGGCCAATTACAGCGGCCGGTCGCGTTTTTGGTGTGCAATTTCACCCCGCCCAGCGCCGATCGCCCGTCGCTGTTGACCCACAACGAAGTGACCACCCTCTTCCATGAGTTTGGTCACGGCCTCCACCACATGCTCAGTCAGGTGAACTGCCTGGCGGTATCGGGTATTAATGGCGTCGCCTGGGATGCGGTCGAACTGCCCAGCCAGTTTCTCGAAAACTGGTGCTGGGAAAAGGCCGTTATTCCCGATATTTCCGCCCACTACCAGACTGGCGAGCCACTGCCGGAGGCACTGTTGGACAAGCTGCTGGCGGCCAAGAATTTCCAATCCGGAATGCAGATGCTGCGCCAGATTGAGTTTGCGCTGTTTGATTTCCGCTTGCACATGCATGGTGGCATCGCCAGTGAGGCGCAGATAGACGAGCTGATGACTGAGGTGCGCCAGCAGGTATCGGTGTTGCAACCGCCGGCGTTTAACCGCTTTCAGAATAGTTTTTCGCATATTTTTGCCGGGGGCTATGCCGCCGGTTACTACAGTTATAAGTGGGCAGAGGTGTTGTCGGCTGATGCCTTTTCATTATTTGAGGAGCGCGGTGTGATGGATAAGCAGACGGGTTTGAAGTTCCGTCGCGATATTCTTGAGCAGGGCGGTGCACGTGACGCTGCCGAGTTGTTTCGTCAGTTTCGCGGTCGAGAGCCGGCGAATGATGCACTGCTGCGTCACAGTGGCATAGTGGGTTCGGCGATCACGGGGAGGAGTTAAGCATGGCCACAGAATTTAGACCGCGACGGTTTATCGCCGGGGCAGTGTGTCCGAAGTGCGCGGAAATGGACAAAACGGTGATGTACCGGGTGTCCGATGTTGAGCAGGTGCGCGAGTGTATCCGCTGCGGTTTTAAAGAGTCGATCCGCGATGATGGGCCGCTGCCCAACGAGCCGTCGACGCGGGTAAATCAACCGCGGGCCGGTGAGCAGCCGCTGCCCCACGAGGACGAAATTAAAGTGGTGTCTATTCTTGATCCGCGCGCCAAGTCGTCGCGCGGCGATCACTGAACCCGGTATTATCACCACTGCCTGGAACGCATTGTGCAGATGCTTATCTATACTGTTATATGGGCGTTCAGCGGCCAAATTCGCAAATGTGGAGGTAGAATATGCTCGAGTTATTGCCAATTCCCTCGCCTCATGTGATTGGGGTCAAGGTGTCTGGCAAGGTCAATCACGACGACATAGAGCAGATTTATCAGGCTGTTCAGCACAAGTTGGAAAACGAGGACTACCTCGGCATCTATATTGAGCTGGAGCATTTTAAGGGCTTTACCCTGCGCGGCCTGCTGAGGGAAATGCGCTTTCTGGGGCGCTTTTTCAAGCATATTACCCGCACCGCGCTGGTCGGTGAGCAGCGCTGGTACAGCCGCGGTGCGCAGTTGATCGGCCACTGGATGCCCAATGCTGAAATTGAGCATTTTACCGATATTCAACGCGACGAGGCGTTGATCTGGGTTAGCGAGCGCGACGCTGGCGCCTTTTCCGGCTAGACGAGAGCTGCGCTGACCCCACAGCGGAGGTCGGGCGATGACCCGCAGTGACAGCAACCGGCCCGCAGTGGCCGCAGTCCTTCTCGATATTGGTGGCGTTCTCACCGAGGACGGCGCTGCCCTTCCCGGCGCGGTGGACGGCCTGCATTATCTGCGGGCCAGCGAACTGCCCTTTCGCCTGCTGACCAATACCTCGCGGCGCAGTCGCCGACAACTGCTTGCCGAGCTGCAGGAGCAGGGCCTGCAGATTGGCGAGGCGGAGTTAATTACGGCGCCGATCGCCGTGCTGCAGTATCTGCAAGCAGAGCATCTGACCCCTTACTATATTTGCAGCCCCGCCCTGCGCGAGGAGCTGCCTTCGCCCGTGGCGGAGCCGCCGGACACGGTGGTGGTGTTCGATGCCGGCGAACAATTTTGTTATGCGGTGTTGGATGAGGCCTTTCGTTACTTGCAGGCTGGTGCCGGCCTGGTGGCGGTGGGCGATAACCGCTATTACCGCAGTGGCGGTCGACTGCATCTCGATGCCGGGCCGTTTATCCGCGCGCTGGAATACGCTGCTAACACAGAGGCGCTGATCATTGGCAAGCCCGCAGCGCGCTTTTATCACGATGTTGTGGCCGGTTTGGGCGTGCCGCCGGGGCAGGTGCTAATGGTGGGTGACGACGTCGAGGCCGATGTCCTGGCCGCTGCCCATGCCGGGCTGGCCGCCTGCTTGGTAAAAACCGGCAAGTATCAGCGGGGCGATGAGCGGGCGGCGCCGATGGCCGCATGTATCGATAGTATCGGGCAGCTGCCGGCGCTACTCAGTCGCCATTGAATAACTTCAGTTCGGCCTGGCGCATAATATCCCGCCAACTCACCATGCCCAGCGGCTGCTGTTGCTCGTCGACTATCGGCAGGCAGGAGATCGGGTGCTTGTTGAAGGCTTTAACGGCACTGAGAACCTCGTCGCTGGCGTTGAGGTAGATCACCTCGCGGTGCATGATTTGGTGAGCGCGCCGGTTTAGGGTGGCGGCATCCTCGGGTAGTTCAGCGGGTGTGCCCAGTTTGGGGCTCAGGGCGGCAGATAAATCGCGACGTGAAATGATGCCCCGCAACTTGCCGGCGCTTACCACCAATAGGTGGTGGTAGCCGGTTTCGTTAAACAGTTCGCGAAGGCTGTCCAGCCGGTCGTCCGCCTCTACGGTGACCACCGGTGTGCTCATGATGTCGCCTAGCTTCATTGCCCCTCTCTTGTTAGCTTACCAAGGAAAAACTCAGGCCCGCGTGTGTTTCAAGGCGTTGCTGCAGGGTTTCTCCCATGCTGCTGGCCGGTGTCCAGATGCCGCCAGCGCAGCGCTCGTCGTCAATGTCTCGGGCCAGGCAGAGGGCTGCCTGAGCGATCATTTTTGCCGTTGAGCCGTAGCCGGGGTCGCGATCGCCCGTCACCTTGGTCTGCACTGTGCTGCCATCCTCTGCCAGGGCGAAAAAGCGCATATCGTAAAAGCCATTGCGCTGATCTTCTGGGCTGGGTCCTTCGCCCGGCGCGGGCAGCAGTTTTTCCAGCAACCAGCGGCCGGGCTTGATCGCCGCGCCGATCATAAATGCCGCCAGGCCGCCGCCAATGGCGCTGGCGCGCAGACGGCCGGACAGGCCTTTACCGGTCAACATGGTTTCTTCGTAGCGGAAGTCGCTGCCGTATTTTGAATTGAGCAGGTAGTTGCTGCGCTGCACGACGCGGGTGTTAATAGCCGCCATAATAAACGGCGACATCCAGTAGCCGCTGATCGGGTCGTACTCGGCCAGCCCGGGGTTGCGTTGGCGGGCGGAATAGCCGGCGTCTGGGCAGATGATGTAGGGGTCGGCCATTTGTTTGCGCAGCGCGGGGTCTGCCGAGGCCTCTTTCATTACGTTCATCAAGCTGGCAAAGGTGCCGCCAGATAGCCCGCCTTTGGCGGCTTTAACGCGCATGCGAATGTCGTTACTGCAGTGGCCGTGGCGCTGTTCAAACTGGCGCTGGGTAAACAATACGCCGAGATCAGAGGGGATGGAGTCGAAGCCGCAGCAGTGCACGATGCGCGCGCCGGACTGCTCGGCTGTCTTTTGGTAGCGGTCGACCATGCGCCGGATCCACTGCACTTCGCCAGTGAGGTCGCAGTAGTCGGTGCCGGTTTCGGCGCAGACTTTGACCAGTGCTTCGCCGTAGAGGGCGTAGGGACCGACGGTGCTGAGCATCACGTCGGTCTGCTCTGCCAGTTCGCGCAGTGACGCTTCATCGCCGGAGTCCGCCAGCAGGATATCGGGTTTGTCGCCGGACAGTGCCTCGCGGGTGGCGCGCAGTTTGCTTTCGCTGCGGCCTGCCATGGCCCAGCGCAGTGGCGTTTGCTCGCCTTGGTAGCTGCTTAAATACTCACAAATAATTTGGCCAACAAAGCTGCTGGCGCCAAAGACGATGATCTCGTACTGCGAATCGCTCACGTGTCACTCCTAGATTGTGGTGAGGGCTTGCGGGCCGCTGCTGGCCTGTGCCCACAGTGTAGTGCGGTTCGCGGCCATTGCCATGACCTCGAATGTCCGGGCTGGCCTTAGCGCGTGTAGTGAGGGGTCGCGCGCAGGCAGGCGGCGCGGTCGCTGGTGTCGAGAATTTTTTCGCACTCGCGCAACCGCCACTCGCGCTGGTCATCGTATTGGCCGCTGCCGCAGCTGCTGACAGCGAGGCAGAGCAGTGCCGCCAGCAGTTGGTCGTGCCGAGCCACAGTTATTGGGCGTCACAATGGGTGCGGCTTTCCCAGAGCGCGCTGAGTATCGCGCTGCGGGTGATTAGGCCGACCAGGCGGCCGTCGTCAATGACTGGGTACAGCTTGGGCTTGTTTTTACCCATGATCTGCGCCAGGTCGACGATGCTTTGTTCTGGCTCTACCGACAGCACTTCGTTGTGCATCACATCGTCGACATTGGGGGCGCCCTCGCAGTGGTAGCTGCTGACCAGCATAGAGTGAATGCAGTCTTGCTCGGAGACAAAGCCGACCACGCGGTCGTGGTCGTCTAGCACCGGCAGCCCCATTACATTGTTGCTCAGCAGGGTTTCGACCACTTCTCCCAGTGGCGCGTGCTGGCGAACAAAGGGCGATGGGCGGGTCATAACATCGCATACGCGGATACTGTTGCTGGTACTCATGGTGACTCCTCCATTTGTTTTTACTATACCCCGCTGTTGTCGCGAATGTGAGGCTTTGATGCCAATCAGTGCGAGTCGTTCACTGCCGGTTTGCCGCTGTCGGTTAGTTGGCCATTGCGGTAGTCGCGCAGTGCCTGCTCGATCTCGTCGGCGCTATTCATCACGAAGGGGCCGTATTGCACGATGGCTTCGCCAATGGGCCGGCCGGCCAGCAGCAGGGCGTCGGCGCCGGTTTCGCTACTCAGCTGCAGGTAGTCGCCGCGATCCAGCAGCGCTGCCTCGCCGGCCTGTACCGCCCGCCCGCCAATGCTTAGCTGGCCATTGTACACATAGACGCAGGCGTTGTGGCCGGCGTCAAATTGCAGGGTCAGCTCGCGGCCCGCGGCCAGTTGCAGGTCGGCGTACAGCGGGTCGGTGCTTAATTGGCGGCCATCTGTGCCGTTGATGTAGCCGGTACTCTGACTCTGTTCGCTGGGCAGTTGCAGGCGCCCCGCCAAGTGACGCAGGCGGAGTCCGGGGCGCCGCAGTTCGGGAATCTGCTCGGCGGCGATGTCGCGGTATTCCGCGGCCCGCCATTTTTCCTTGGCGGGCAGGTTGATCCACAGCTGGAAGCCGCGCAGCAGGCCGTCGCGCTGCTGTGGCATTTCCGAATGAATCACGCCCCTGCCGGCAGTCATCCACTGCAGGTCGCCGGGGCCGAGTTCGCCGCGATTGTCCATGTGGTCGCGGTGCAGCATGTTACCGGCCAGCATATAGGTGACGGTTTCAAAGCCGCGATGCGGATGCGAGGGAAAGCCGCCCAGGTAATCTTCCGGGCGATCGGAGTAAAATTCATCGAGCATCAGCAGCGGATCCAGGCGCGCGCCCGGAGACTGGCCGAGACTGCGTTTGAGTTTTACGCCGGCGCCGTCGCTGGTCGCTACCGCGGTAATTATTCTCGCTATCTGTCGCCTGTTCATTTCGAAACTCCTGCTGTGGCGGGCCTTATGCCGCTTGCATGGCATCGCGGGCGCGCTGGCGCGCCTGTTGCGCCTGGTCTTCGCCCATATTGAGCCCCTCGGCATAGATAAAATTGACTTGCTGGATGCCTAGCAGGCCGAATATATGCCGCAGATAGGGTGTTTGCGTATCCATGTCGGTGCCCAGATATTGGCCGCCTCGGGCCGCCAGTACGGTGACCTTGCGATCGTGCAGCAGGCCCTGCGGACCGTTCTCGGTATAGCGGAAGGTCTCGCCGGCACGGGCGACGTGGTCGATCCAGGCCTTGAAGGTCGATGGCACGCCGAGGTTGTACAGCGGCATGGCAATAAGCAGCTCGTCGGCAGCGCGCAATTCGGCGATTAAGGCGTCGGATTCGGCGACAATGGCCGCCTGTTCGGCGCTGCGATCTGCGGCGGCGGTGGTGAAGGCCGTGAAGCGCTGTTCGTCCAGGTGGGGTAAGGGCTGGGCGTGCAGGTCGCGGTGTTGAATATGCAGCTGCTCGCCGGCGGCGCGGCGGCCGGCGATCAGTTCGCGAGCCATTTGACTGGACTGGCCCTGTTCGCCGGCCAGGCTGCTGCTGATGTAAAGAATGTTTTTCATTGCCGATTCCTCGTTTGCGGTTAGAGCATCTGATGGGTCTAGTTAACTATTGATTAATCCGTTTAAAAAGCGCAATTTTATGGGCTAAACCATCAAATAAGTTGATTGATTATGCGTGGACCCCGAGCCAGTCTCGATCAGTGGCACTGTTTTATGGCGGTGGTGGATGAGGGTAGCTATGCCCGCGCCGCCGAGGCCTTGCACAAAAGCCAGTCGGCGGTGACTTACGCCATCCAAAAGCTGGAGGAGCAGCTGGGCGTGGCGCTATTTGAAATTCGCGGTCGCAAAGCTGAGCTGACGGATGCCGGCCAGGTTTTTTATCGCCGCGGTCGCGCCCTGCTGGACGAGGCGCTGCGGGTGGAGGCGTCGGCGGCATCGGTGGCCGGCGGCTGGGAGCCGCAACTGCGTATTGCCAGCGATGCGCTGTTTCCGCAGGCGGCGCTGCTCGATTGCCTGGTGACGCTGGCGCAGGAGTGCACGGACACCCGGCTCGAGTGCGTCGAGACGGTACTTAGTGGCGCGGAGGAGGCGCTGCTAGAGCAGCGCTGTGATATTGCGATCACTGGCGTGGTGCCGCCGGGCTTTTTGGCTGACCCCTTGCTGCGTGTGCGTTTTATCGCCGTGGCTCACTGCGATCACCCCTTGCACCAACTGGCGCGCGAACTGGACTACCGCGACCTTCGCCCCTACCGGCAGTTGGTCGTTCGAGATTCTGGATCTCGGCGCCGGCGTGACTCCGGGTGGCTGGATGCCGCCCAGCGACTGACCGTGAGCCGTATCGACATGTCTGTGCAGGCGGTGTGCCGGGGGCTGGGTTTTGCCTGGTTGCCGGAGGTGATGATTCGCGAGGCGTTGGCGGAGGGCGTGCTGAAAGCCTTGCCACTGCGCGAGGGGCGCGAGCGCTTTGCCGAGTTGTTTATTGTGATGCCGGATCGCGATGTTGCCGGCCCGGCGGCGCGGCGCGCGGAAGCGTTGATCAAGGCGGCGGCTGCCGGCTTGAGCAATTAGTTCAGGGCATAAAAAAGGCGCAGCGACCACAGGGCGGCTGCGCCATTACAGACCTGGGCGGGTCAGTATTCAGTTGGCCGCGACAATTTCGGTGTTGTGGCGTTGCACGAGGCGGTTGAAGTTGTCGGCGTAGCTGTCCAGGCGGTCTACCGCGGCGTTGTAAACAAAGGGGTTGGCGTTTCTGCAGCCTTCCAGGCGGCGGCTCGCGTCATTTAAATAGCCGTTGACAGTGTCGCGCAGGTCAATAAGTGCCTGGGTGTTTGGCTGGAGCTGGCTAGGCAGTTCGGGGGCGCCCATGATGGCAGCCAGCGCGCAAGCGGCGTGGCTGGTGGCTGGCGCGATACCTATGCCGACGAATACGGCGGTTAACAAGGCAGCTTTCATTAATCTCATCCCCTAAGCCTGACGGCCTGTGCACAATGCTGAGAATGTTACCAAAATTCACAACGCTTGCGCGAGTGTTACGGCCTGAGTTCGTGGTGAAATATTGTTAATTTGCGGCAAAAAATACCGAAGATCGGAGATTGTGCGATTTTATAGCGAGGCTTGTTTGTTACTTTTTCCCGCTGGCTGGCCAGTGTTGTGGGGAAAATAACCACTGAAAACATAGGGCGAGGCTGATGCCTCGGCAGGCGTTGAAGGTGGCGAAGGCCAGCCACAGGCCGTGATTGCCCCAGTCGCGGCACAGATACCACAGGGGGAGATAGATGCCGGCGACGCACAGCAACATGCTGTACTGCATGGCGGCGGTGCGCAGGGTGCCGATAAATATGCCGTCGTAGCAATAGCTGGCGGCGCTCAGCAGTGGCAGTAATACCAGCCAGCCATAGTATTGGCTGGCGGCGGTGCGCACTTCGTGAATATTGGTCATGGCGCTGAGAATCGCTTGTTCGCCGAGCAGTAGTAATAGGCTGGCGGCGGTGGCGGAGTACAGTGCCCAGCGTCCGCAGGTCTTGCACACGGCGATAAACGCCCGGCGATCGCGGTCGCCATAGGCGCGGCCGGCCAGAGCCTCGGCGGCGTGAGCAAAGCCGTCCATGCCGTAGGCTGCCGCCAATACCAGTTGCATCAAAATAGCGTTGGCAGCCAGGATGCTACTGCCCTGCGCCGCGCCCTGGGCAGTGAAGAAGCTGAAGCTGAACAGCAGTGCCGTGGTGCGCACAAAGATCTGCGCATTGCTGCGTGCAAAACGGCGGAGCGGGATGCCGCGCCGCAAGCTTTGGCCGACGCCGCGGCGCAGGGCGCGTTGCAGGGGTTCGCGAACGGCGAACAGGGCCAGTGCAAAGCCCGCGTATTCGCTCATTGCGCTGGCGATGGCGGCGCCCTCGCTGGCCATGCCCAGGCCGATGATCAGCAGCAGGTCGAGGGCGATATTGAGCAGGTTGCTGCACAGGGCGATGGCCAGTGGCCAGCGGGCGCGCTGCTGGCCGAGCAGCCAGCCAATAACCGCATAGCTGCCTAATACCGCGGGGGCGCTGAGTAGCCGCAGGCGCAGGTAGTTGTCGGCCAGTGGCAGCAGTGCTGCGTCAGTATTCATCAGTTGTAGGCCGGCGCCGCGCAGCAGTGGTGCGGCGCTGTAGATAAGCAAGCTGAGAATCAGGCCGCTGCACAGGGCCTTGAGCAACAGCGCGTCGGCGTCGCTGCTGCGGCTTTGTGCGCTGGCGCCGGTGGTGCCCATGCGCAAAAAGCCAAACGCCCAATAGCTCAGCGACAGCAGGCTGGCGCCGATGGCCACCGCGCCGAGGTGGCGGTCGTCGGGTAGGTGGCCGAGGACTGCGGTGTCAACCAGGCCGAACAGCGGCAGCGACAGGTTGGCGAGAATCATCGGCCAGGCCAGCGCCCAGATTTTGGCATTAAGTTGTGCCGGCTTGTGTGAGTAGGGCATGACATCGGTCCTGGTTGGCGGCGCCAGTGTAATCGCTAGCCCAGGCGTGGCACCAGTGTGCTCGCCAGGTGGCGTGGGCGGTGGTGATGGGGGTGCGCTCGCTGTCGGCCGCCCTGTGTCAGCCGTTGCGCCCGCTCGGCCGCTCTTGGCTGTCGCAGCCGGCCGGTTAAGGGGTGAAATGTCTTGCTTGGCGGTCGGTCGCGCACAAAGTTTAGCGGTGCTGCAGGTATTTTTATGGCGCGGCGCTTGCGCGTCCAGCCCATATCTAGTGGTTGCTGGTGACAATTCATCCCCTAGTTAGTGTGTTGTCACTTGGCCGCCCATATATTTTGCCCGGCGGACAGCAGCTGGCGCGGTTTCGGAGTAGCCTTGCTGCTTTCTTCAGGTTTATAATTGCGGCGTTTTGTCGCACCCAAAGCTAAATCAGCGCGGGCATGCACACATTTCGGGGGGAGCGGGTCGTTCGGCAGATTGCCGATGGCGGCGTGCATTCGTCTGTTTTTGCTTTACCGTCCCTAAGTTCGCTAACGCGTTTTTAAAGGCAGAAAGCCAGTGTGTATGTCGGCAGTCGATCGGCAGAGGGGTTTCTTAAAACTTATACGGAGACACGGGAGATGTATCAACAAGCGAAACGGCTTTATAAGCTGGCGCTTTGTCCTGTGCTGATGCTGCTCAGCCTGCTTAGTTCTGGCGCTTGGGCGACCGAGGGTAACCCCCAGCGTTGGCAAACCAACATGACGCCTGGCGTCACCGAAGTCGGTGCCAAAATCTACGACCTGCACATGTTTGTATTCTGGGTGTGTGTGCTTGTAGGTATCATCGTTTTTGGTGTGATGTTCTATTCGGTTTTTGCCTACCGCAAAGATCGCCACGAAGAGCCTGCCACTTTCCACGAAAACACCCGTCTTGAGATTGCGTGGACTGTTGTCCCCTTCTTGGTGTTGATCGGCATGGCAGTGCCCGCTACCAAAACGCTGATGGAAATCTACAACACTGACGACGCTGATCTGGATGTATTGATCACCGGTTACCAGTGGAAGTGGAAGTACGAGTACATCAATCCGAACGGCGACAATGTTAGCTTTTTCTCCAACTTGCTGACCGACAAAGCCGAGATTGCCAATACTGAAGCCAAGGGCTCGAACTACCTGATCGAAGTCGATGAGCCGCTGGTACTGCCGGTCAATAAAAAGGTGCGCTTCCTGGTGACCGCCAATGACGTACTGCACGCTTGGTGGGTGCCGGCGCTGGCGGTTAAGCGCGATGCGATTCCCGGCTTTATCAATGAAGCGTGGACTAAAGCCACTGAAACCGGCGTTTACCGCGGTCAGTGTGCCGAGCTCTGCGGTCGCGACCACGGCTTTATGCCCATCGTTGTCAATGTGGTTGAAGAGCCCGAGTACAACGAGTGGCTGGCGGGTAAGCAAGCTGAAGCTGCTGAGCTGAAAGCACTGATGTCGAAAGAGTTCACCATGGACGAGCTGGTTGCTCGCGGTAAGAGTGTCTACGACCGCTCTTGCGCTGCCTGTCACGGCGCCAACGGTGAAGGCGGCGTAGGTAAAGCCATTGCCGGCAGTGCCATTGCGACTGGCGCGGTTAAGCCCCACCTCGACGTTGTGGTTAACGGCGCGCCCGGCACAGCGATGCAGGCCTTTGGTGGTCAGCTGAATGAAGTCGATTTGGCCGCTGTTATTACCTATCAGCGCAACGGGTTTGGCAACAACATGGGCGACATGCTGCAGCCAATCGATATTTACAAGTTTAAGAAAGGTCAGTAGGAGGATTCACCATGGGTGCTCACGGACCTGCTAAAGGTTTGACCCGGTGGCTAACGACCACCAACCACAAAGACATCGGCTCGATGTACTTGTGGTTCAGTTTTGCTATGTTCCTGCTTGGCGGCTCGTTCGCCATGATTATTCGTGCAGAACTGTTTCAGCCCGGCCTGCAAATTGTAGAACCGGAATTTTTCAACCAGATGACTACCATGCACGGCTTGGTGATGGTGTTCGGTGCCATCATGCCGGCCTTTGTCGGCCTGGCTAACTGGATGATTCCGATGATGATCGGCGCTCCGGATATGGCGCTGCCGCGGATGAACAACTGGTCATTCTGGATTTTGCCACCGACGTTCCTGATGTTGGCTGGCACGCTATTTATGGAAGGTGGCGGTCCTAACTTCGGTTGGACGTTCTACGCGCCGCTGTCGACGACCTATGCGCCGCCGAGTGTGACCTTCTTTATCTTCGCCGTTCACGCGATGGGTATTTCCTCCATCATGGGTTCTATTAACATCATCGCTACGGTTGTAAACATGCGCGCGCCCGGCATGACTTACATGAAGATGCCGATGTTTGTATGGACCTGGCTGATTACCGCCTTCCTGCTGGTGGCAGTAATGCCGGTACTGGCTGGCGCGGTCACCATGATGCTGATGGATATCCACTTCGGCACCAGCTTCTTCTCTGCCGCTGGTGGCGGTGACCCGGTGCTGTTCCAGCACGTGTTCTGGTTCTTCGGTCACCCCGAGGTATACATCATCATCCTGCCGGCTTTCGGTGTGGTGTCTGAGGTAATCCCGACCTTCTCTCGCAAGCCGCTGTTCGGCTATGCGTCGATGGTTTACGCCACTGCGTCTATCGCCTTCCTGTCGTTTATCGTGTGGGCCCACCACATGTATACCGTAGGTCTGCCGATTGCTGGTGAGCTGTTCTTCATGTACGCCACCATGCTGATCGCCGTGCCGACAGCAGCCAAGGTGTTCAACTGGATCACCACCATGTTCAAGGGTTCTATCACTCTTGAAACGCCGATGCTGTTTGCCATCGCCAAGGTGTTCCTGTTCACCGTGGGCGGTTTCTCTGGTTTGATGCTGGCTATCGCGCCTGCTGACTTCCAGTACCACGACAGCTATTTCGTTGTGGCCCACTTCCACTACACCATGGTTGCCGGTGCGATCTTCGCCCTGTCTTCTGCTGTCTACTACTGGTTGCCCAAGTGGACCGGTAAGATGTACAACGAGACCATGGGTAAGGTGCACTTCTGGGTTTCCTTCATCGGTTTCAACCTGACCTTCTTCCCGCAGCACTTTGTGGGTCTGGCAGGTATGCCGCGTCGTATCCCTGACTACAACCTGATGTTTGCCGACTTCAATATGATGTCGTCTATCGGTGCATTCATCTACGGCTCAAGCCAGCTGTTGTTCCTGTTCAATATTGTTCGGACCATCACTCACGGCAAGCCGGTCAGCGATGCAAAAGTATGGGACGGTGCCACCACTCTCGAGTGGACTGTACCGAGCCCCGCGCCCTACCACACTTTCAGCACACCGCCGGAAGTTAAGTAAGAGGATCGCGGGTCATGGCAACGGCAACGCAGCGCAATATTGTTAAAACCAGTGGCAAGCTGCTGGTTCTCGTTATCGCTATGTTTGCCTTTGCCATGTGGGTGATGCCGCCGCTTTACAATGCCCTTTGTGAAGTGCTGGGCATCAACGGCAAAACCGGCGGGCGCTATGAAATTGTCGAGAGTGCGGTGGACGAAAGCCGCATTGTCAAAGTGCAGTTCGTGGCGCAAAACAATGAGCTTATGCCCTGGGAATTTGGCCCCAATACCAGTCAGGTTGAGGTGCACCCCGGCGAGCCGGCGATGGTGACTTTCTACGCGAAGAACACCCAGAACCGTTTTATGGTATCGCAGTCGATACCCAGCATTGTGCCGTCGCGAGCGGCAGAGTACTTTCATAAAACAGAGTGCTTTTGTTTTAACCAGCAACCCCTGGATGCTGGCAAAGAGGCCGATATGCCGTTGCGTTTTATTGTCGACCGGGATCTTCCCAAAGACATACACGTAATCACCCTGTCCTACACGATTTTTGACGTAACCGAGATGGCCGCCAAACAGGATTCTGTGGCGGCGTCGAATTAGAAAGAGATTTTTCTCAACAGAGAAAACGGAGACTTAAACATGGCGGGTCAAAGCAATGCCGGGCACGAAACTTATTACGTGCCAGAGAAAAGTAGCCTTGCTATTAACGCAACCATTGGTCTGGTAACGTCGGTTTACGGTGCCGCCAGCGTCATTAATGACGCCAGCTACCGCCCCGGCGAGGAAACCAATTCAAGCTTTATCCTGTTTGCGGGTCTGGCGTATTTTGCCGCCACGCTGTGGGTGTGGTTTGCTACCACCATCCGCGAAAACAGACAGGGCATGAACAGCGCTCAGCTGAAGCACTCCTACGTGATCGGCATGCAGTGGTTCATTTTTTCGGAAGTGATGTTCTTTGCGGCCTTCTTTGGCGCATTGTTCTATATCCGCAACCTGGCCGGCCCGTGGCTCGCCGGTGAAGGCGCTGGCGCAATGAACACGCTGCTGTGGCCGGGCTTTGAATACAGCTGGCCGCTGATGGAAACCCCGCAGGATGCTATCGGTGGCGTTTCAGCTCAGGCTTCAGCTGGGCACTTGGCGAACAACGGTGAATTTACCGGTGCCGAGAAGCACCTGTCTTTCCCCGGCTTTGCCAATATTGGTCACTGGTTGCCGCTGTACAACACGCTGATTCTGTTGACGTCCAGCTTCACTTGCCACATTGCGCATATGGGCATCAAAGAAAATAACCGCAAGAAATTCAATCTGTGGTTGTTTATCACCGTGGCGTTGGGTGCCATCTTCCTGTACTTGCAGTACATGGAGTATCACGAGGCGCTGTTCGAGTACGGCATTAAACTGAATAGCGGTGTCTACGGTACCACCTTCTTTATGCTGACCGGCTTCCACGGTTTCCACGTGGCAATGGGTACAGTGATGCTGCTGATTCAGTGGCTGCGCTCTAAAACCAAGGGACACTTCTCTCCGGAAGATCAATTTGGTTTTGAGGCTTCGTCATGGTACTGGCACTTTGTAGACGTGGTATGGGTATTCCTGTTCCTGTTTGTCTACATTATCTAAGCCTCGCTTAGCGATTGCCGAAGTCGGCCGGACCCGTTTCTTTGCTTTGCAAATGGACGGCTCCGGCCGATTTTTTATTTGTCGGCTGAGTGAACGGCTCTGCCGTCATCGAGGTAGCGCTGATCCCAGGGGGCTTTAGAGCCGAGTTGGCCGGTGTACACGCCGTAAAACAAAAAGCCCATCAACAGTGCTGCCAGTGCCAGGCGCACGCTCAGCGACTGCCAGGTGCGCAGGGTTGTGCCGCGATCCTTGAACAGAAAGAACAGGCCGCTGAACAGGCTGAAACACAGTGCAATAAACAGCACCACGATGACCACTTTTAACCACATAGTTTGTCTCCCGCTAAGTTTGCCGCAGTATACACAATCGGAATCTCGACATGGCTGAGCCGCGTACAACCCTAAGCTGGTCACTGGATTGGAAGTCGCTACTGGCGATTGCGATCGCATTGCCGCTGTTGCTGCGCCTGGGTTTTTGGCAGTTGCAGCGCGCCGATGAAAAACAACAGTTACTGGATGCCGCGACAGCGCGGCGTCAGCAGCCGGCGGTCGACATTCAGAGTCTGGGCGAATACCCCAATTATCTGCCGGTGTATGTTGAGGGGGTTTTTGATAGCCAGCGCTACTGGCTATTGGACAATCGAATCAGGCAGGGACAATTCGGTTATGAGATAATCGCGCTGCTCAATTTGGCCGACGGTGGCAAGTTGTTGGTTGAGCGCGGCTGGATCGCTGCCGATGCCAGCCGCCGCCAGTTACCCGAGTTAACTTGGCCCGAGGGAATCGTGCGACTGCAGGGCGAGTTGTATCGCTCCACTGAACAGCCCTTTAGTCTCGGCGAGCAGCTGCCAGAGGCCTGGCCCCGCCGTCAGCAGTGGTTGCAGCCCGAGCGCCTAGAGACAGAGATCGACGGCTTGTTGCCAACGGTGTTGCGCTTGCATGAGCAGAGCCCGGCGGCGCTGCGCACCGATAGATTGTTAATTAATGTTTCGCCGCAAAAGCATCGCGGCTACGCCCTGCAATGGTTTGCCATGGCGGCGGTGCTGGCCGGTATTTTTGTGGTTCGCAACAGTAATATTCTGGCGCTGTTTAAAGGGCGCTCAGATCGAGGGGAGAAGCTATGACTTCCGAGCAGTCATCCGCTAGTAGGAAGCAGGTCACATTGATTTTGGCAATACCGATCGTGGTGATTGCCCTGTCCAGCCTGTTGTTTGTGCTGGCCCAGAAGAATGTGCTCAATTTCGGCACAGTGAATCGCGGCAGCTTGATTCAGCCGCCCGTGCAGTTGGGTGAGCTCAAGCCGGCGCGCCTTGACGGCAGTGAATTTATGTTCGACACGCCGGAATCACTGTGGCTATTTATGGTGGTGGGTGGTCGCGACTGTCGGGACGCCTGTGAGCGTATGCTATATCTTACCCGCCAGACCCACGTGGCGCTGGGCAAGAAGATGGGTCGGGTTGAGCGCATTTATCTGGCCACCGACGGCCCACTGTCTCCGCAACTGCGCGACTTCATTGAAGCCGAGCACAGCGATATGACCGTGGTCTATGCCGACGGCAGTGATTTTGTTGGCGCCTTTCAACAGCTGCCCAGCTCGCCTCTGGATGCGCGCAGCTTTTATATCGTCGATCCCCTCGGTTGGGTGATGATGGTGTACCGCGCGGCGGACACCGAAACCGATACATTGACCACCCTGGGTAAGGATGTACTCAAAGACATGCGGCGCCTGCTGAAGTAGTTGGCGCAGGCCCGATATCGAGAGATTGGTAGAGAACAATGACGCTGTTTAACGCTCCTGAATTTCGCAAGCCCGGTTTTCGCCTGGCGCTGGCTGCCTGTCTGGTGGCCATAATTGTTTTGGGCATGGGGGTGTTTACCCGCTTGGCTGATGCTGGCCTGGGGTGTCCCGATTGGCCGGGTTGCTATGGCCATGTCCTGTGGCCAACGGCTGAGCATGAAGTGGCGCGGGCTAACGAAGCCTTTCCGGATATGCCGGTTGAGCACGATAAAACCTGGCCGGAAATGATCCACCGCTATCTGGCGACCAGCTTGGGTTTGTTTACCATCGGTTTGCTGGTGTTCGCCCTGCGTCATCGCGGGCCAGAGCAGCCGCTGAAGCTGCCGGCGTTTTTGCTGGCCTTCATTATTTTACAGGGCATGTTTGGCATGTGGACGGTGACCCTGAAGCTGTGGCCGCAGGTGGTGACCGCGCATTTGCTGGGGGGCTTTACCACGCTCAGTCTGCTGTGGCTGCTGACACTGCGACTGAATAATCAGCGCTGGCAACTGCCGGCCATCGCGGCGGCCAAGCTGCAGGCGCTGCGACCGCTGGTGGTGATCGGCCTGCTGATCGTGGTGGGGCAAATTGCGCTCGGCGGGTGGACGACCTCGAACTATGCCGATATTGCCTGCCCGGATTTTCCTAAGTGCCAGGGAGCGTGGCTGCCGCCGATGGATTTTGCCAACGGTTTTAATATTGCCCAGCATGTCGGCCCCAATTACCTGGGGGGTGTGTTGGACAATGATGCCAGGGTGGCGATTCATGTGAGCCACCGTTTCGGTGCTATTGTGACCAGCTTGTACTTGCTGATGTTATTTGTGAAGCTGCGCGGCCTGGGTATTGCTCCGGCCAAGCGGGCGGCAGCTGCGACCCTGGTGGTGCTGCTGGCGCAAGTGTTGCTGGGTATCAGCAATATCGTGTTCAATTTTCCCATTGCCGTTGCCGTGGCCCACAATTTGGTGGGTGCTATGTTGCTGCTGGTGATGGTGACAACCAATTATTGTGTGTTCACCGCTCAGGTGAACCGCGGGGGTGTGCGAGTATGAGCCGTGAAAATGCCGCAGCGGCGGGGCCGGGTCGGGCGACCGTTGGCTGGCGCGACTACTACGAGCTGTGTAAGCCAAATGTCGTGTTTTTGATGCTGCTCACCTCGGTGATTGGTATGTTTATGGCGGTGCCGGGTATGGTGCCCTGGCGGGTGCTGGTGTTTGGCAATCTCGGTATCGGTTTGTGTGCGGCGGCTGCCGCGGCAGTGAACCACTTAGTGGATCGCCGCATCGACCTGATTATGGCGCGCACCCACAATCGGCCGATCGCTCAGGGGCGGCTGAAAACCGCCAATGCCGCCGTGTTCGCGGCGGTGCTGGGGGTTGCCGGCATGGCTATCTTGCTGATCGAAATCAACGCCCTCACCGCTTGGTTAACGCTGGCTTCGCTGCTCGGTTACGCCGTGGTCTACACCCTGTATTTAAAGCGCGCCACGCCGCAGAATATTGTGATTGGCGGTATTGCCGGTGCGGCGCCGCCACTGCTGGGCTGGACCGCGGTCACCGGTGAGATTCACGGCCATGCACTGTTGCTGGTGCTGATTATTTTCGTGTGGACGCCGCCGCATTTTTGGGCGCTGGCGATTCACCGTCGCGATGATTACGCCAAGGTCGACATTCCGATGCTGCCGGTTACCCACGGCATTGGCTATACCAAATTGCACACCCTGCTTTACACCCTGCTGCTGTTTGTCGTGACACTGCTGCCGTTTGCGACAGGGATGAGCGGCATGCTCTACCTGCTGGGTGCGGTATGTCTGGGGGCGGGATTTATCTACTGGGCAATTGTGTTGCTGCGCGGCAATGATCCCAAGGCGCCTATGGCGACGTTTAAGTATTCCATTATTTATCTCATGGCGCTGTTTGTTGTCATGCTGCTGGATCACTATATGTTGCCGGCAACAATTATTTATGAGGTGTCGGCGTATGAGTGAACAAGCGGTGAATAACAGTGGGCAAAAACGCGGCATTCGTGTGACCGTGTTGGTGATCTTGCTGGTTGCAGGCAGTCTGGTGGGCAGTTTTTTTTACGCCTTCACCAAGGCGCGGGTGATGACCCGCGACGAGCTGCGTGATCAGGGGGCCTATCTCTACGAAAATCCCCGCCTGATCCCGGCCTTCAGTTTGCAGGACGAGCGTGCGCAGCTGCTGACGCCGCAGGCCTTGACTGGCAAGTGGAATTTGATCTTTTTTGGTTTTACCTACTGCCCCGATATTTGTCCGACGACCCTCGCCCAGCTCAAACTGTTCTATCAGGAGCTGGAGCCCGAGGTGCAACTCGATACGCAGGTGTGGTTGGCCAGCGTCGATCCGGCGCGGGACACCCCGGAGCAGTTGCGCAGCTATCTGGAATTTTTCCATCCGGCGTTTCGGGGCATCACGGGCGATTTTCTGGAAATTCACCGCTTTGCTACCGCCCTGAATATTCCCTTTGCCAAAGTGCCCGGCGGCGGTGACGACTATATGGTGGACCACAGTGCCAATATCGCGCTGGTGAATCCCCAGGGCCATTCACTGGGTTTCTTTAAGGCGCCACTGGATATCAGCAAGCTGAAGCGCAGCTTTTTGACGATTCGCGAGCACTACTAAGGTTTAGTGCCTAGCCGATAAAAAACGCCGCATCGCGGCGTTTTTTTATGCGCGCCGAAAGCCGCGGCCGAGCTGGGCCAGCAGGAAGAGCAGCCCCGCACTCAGCACCACGCTGGGGCCGCCGGGGCTGTCTAGATGCCAGGCCGCCAGCAAGCCGAATGCCACCGCCAGCATGCCGCAAATCACCGCCAGGGCCGCGCACTGCTCGGGGCTGCGGGCCAGTCGGCCGGCTGCGGACGCGGGGATAATCAACATGGCGGTAATGAGTAGGACACCGACGATTTTCATCGCCACTGCTACAGTGGCAGCGATCATCAGCATCAGCAGCAAGCGCAAGGCCTGCACATTGCTGCCCTCTACAGCGGCGAGTTCCGCGTGGGCGGTCATGGCCACTAATTGTGGCCAGAGTCCGGCCAGTAACAGTGATACCGCGGTGGTAATGGCCGCCAGCAGCCACAGGTCTTCTTGCATGACCGCCAGCAAATCGCCAAACAGAAAGCTGCTGAGGTCGAAGCCGGGGCCGTCCATAAACGACAGGCAGACCAGGCCCAGCGCCAAACTGCTGTGGGAGAGAATGCCCAGCAGACTGTCCAGCGCGGTGTCGCGCCACAGTTGCAGGGCGAATAGCAGTACCGCAATGCTGCAGCAGGCGATTAATACCGCCAGTTCCAGGCGGATTTGCCAGCTCAGTCCCAGCGCCAGGCCGAGTAGTGCGGAATGGGCCAGGGTATCGCCGTAGTAGGCCATGCGCTGCCAGGTCACCAACGCGCCCAGCGGGCCGCACAGTATGGCCAGCAGCAATCCGGCGAGCAGTGCGTTGATTAAGATGTCAGTCATGCCGGCCATCCTGCTGGTGGTTGTGGTGACAGGGCTGAGAGCCGTCGCCGCTTAAGACTTCGCCGTGCATGCCGTGTTGGTGGTCGTGGTCGTGTTGATACAGGGCGATGGCCTCGGCGTGGCGGCGGCCAAACAGTGAGAGATAGGCCGGGTCATTGCTGACCGTCTCCGGGTGGCCGTGACAGCAGATATGTTGGTTTAGGCAGATCACGGTATCGGTTTGGGCCATCACCCAGTGCAGGTCGTGGGAGACCATCAAAACTGCGCAGCCCAGCTGGTCGCGCAGTTCACCAATGAGTTCATAGAGTTCCGTTTGGCCGGTGATGTCGACACCCTGGGCGGGCTCGTCCAGCACCAGCAGCTCGGGTTGGCCGAGCAGTGCGCGGCTGAGCAGCACCCGCTGGGTTTCGCCGCCGGAAATATCGTGTAACGGTCGCTCCGCCAAGTGGGCGATACCGGTCCGGGCCAGCGCCTGCTTGATGCTGCTGCGTCGGTGTCGAGACATGCGCAAAAAGCGACTGACGCTGACCGGCATGAGCGGGTTGATGCTTAGGCGCTGTGGCATATAGCCGATGCGCAGGCCGGGCCTGCGCCACAGTGTGCCGCTGTCCGGGCGTTGCAGGCCCAATGCCAGGCGCAGCAACGTGCTTTTGCCAGCGCCATTGGGGCCGATGACCGTCATGATCTGGCGCGGCGCCAGGCTCAGCTCAATGTTTGACAGCAGGGTTTGGCCGCGTTGACTGAGTGAGACGCGGTCTAGGCGCAGCAGCGCGGGGCTAGTCATGGCCAAGCTCCCGGCAGTGCTGGCAGCTGCCGACGACTTCCACACACTGGCTGTCCACCGCAAAGCCGCGCTGCTGCGCCGATTGGCTGATAGCGTGGTCGATGTTGGCGGCGTCTAGCTCAATGGCGGTGTTGCAGTGCTTGCAGATGAGGAAGTGCCCCGAGTGGTGGTGCCCCGGATCGGTGCAGCCGACAAAGGCATTGAGCGAGGCAATGCGATGAATTAGGCCCTGTTCCAGCAGGAAATCCAAGGCGCGGTAGATGGTGGGCGGTGTGCTGCGCCGCTCGCTCTGTTCGGCGAGGGCCTCCAGTAGGCGGTAGGCGCCGACCGGCTGGTGGTTGGCCCATACTAAAGTAAGTACTTGCTCACGTATTGCGGTTAGCCTCACTCCGCGCTCGGCGCAGAGCTGGCGAGCGTGGCCCACGGCCTCGTCTATGCAGTGTTGGTGGTCGTGGCGATGTTCCGGTACCGCAGTGGGCATGATGGGAGATTCTCTTGCAAGATTAATGTTATAATATTGCAATTCCTGTCCCAAGAACACTACTTACCGCTGAGGTTACCCTGACGATGCGCCGCTGTTGGCTTGTTTTTCTGTTGTTGTGTGCTCCATTGCAGGCCTGGGCTGAGCAGCCGTTACGGGTGATGAGCAGTGTTAAGCCCCTGCAGCTGCTGCTGGCGGAAATCGGTGGCGAGGCGGTGTCGGCGGAGTTGCTGCAGCCGGCGGTGCTCTCCCCCCACGATTTTCAGCTGCGCAGTTCGGATATGGCGCGTTTGGCGGATGCCGACATGATTATCTGGTTTGGGCCGGTGTTGGAGCACTATCTGAGCAAGCCCTTGCGCCGTTTCGATAACGCAGTTGCGCTGTACCCGGAGTACGCGCCGGGGGTAGTGGATCCGCATTTTTGGTTGGATGTCGATGAGGTGTGCGCGGTGGCGCGCCGCCTGGCGCGCCTGTTGTCAGACCGGTTGCCGAGTCGCAGTGCTTATTTTCACGCCAATGCTGCGCGCTTCATGTCGGCCCTGCGGGCCTATGACAGTGCCTTGGCGGCGCAGCTGGCGCCGTCGGCCGGGCGGCAATATCTGTTTTTACACGATGGCTTTTCGCGCTTCGAGCAGCGTTACCAGCTTGCCGGTGGTGCGGTGGTGATGGTCGATGACCACCGTCTGCCCGGTGCCCGCCACTTGGTGGCGCTGCGCGAGCGCCTGCAGCGCGGCGACTTCGACTGCGTGTTTCGCGAGCCGCAATATCCGGCATCTACCCTGCGGGCATTGGTGAGCGGGGTTGACGTGGCGGTGATCGAGCTGGATGCGATGGGGCGCAATATCGACAAAGCTGACGGTTTTCTGCGTTTATACCGTCAGCTTGGCGAGGCCTTTGTGAGCTGCTTTCGCGCTCACTAGGCGGTGCTTACTGGCTGCGCTTGCCGTTGATGGGCAATTGCGGGGCGCTAAAGCTGTCCAGCTCCACGCTCAGTGACGCCGACACGACATCCAGCGTGGTTTCCAGTACGCGCTCGGCGTCGGCCTGCTTGTACTCACTGCTGGGGAGCATGGTGCTTTGTGCGGGGCCCTGATGGTAGGCCAGTACCAGCGGTGCGTTGCTAGCCGCTTCCAGTTCAGCGGCGACCGCTGCGCTGCTGGCAATCAGGATCAGTACTGCGCTGGTAAGTTTTTTCATCTCTCTTTCTCCTCTATGGGGGCGGTTGTTGCCCCGCGCAAGATGCTGTTGTCACCTTGTGTTACGTAAGGTAACACGTTGTGCGTCGATAATCCTGCTTAATTTTTGTTCATTTTTGTGTAATGCCCAGTACATATGGGCTTTGCCGTGTTACCGAAAGTTAATAAAGGTAACATCCGGCGCTTGTCGGGTGCGGCTCCGGCCTCTTGCCGGGCTTCGTGCTACACTCGCGCATTTCTGCGACAGCGACGAATAAGCCGACAATGACAGCCATAAGCCCCCTTGTTTTAGTGGACGGTTCCTCCTACCTCTATCGGGCCTTTCACGCCCTGCCCCCCTTGACGAACTCCAAGGGCCACCCGACTGGCGCGGTTAAGGGGGTCATCAGCATGCTCAGGCGACTGCAGAAGGATTATCCGGACAGCCCCATCGCGGTGGTCTTCGACGCCAAGGGCAAAACCTTTCGCGATGAGCTGTACAGCGACTACAAGGCCAATCGGCCGCCAATGCCCGATGATCTGCGCAGCCAAATACAGCCCATTCACGATATCGTCGATGCCATGGGCTTGCCGCGGCTGGTCATCGACGGCGTTGAAGCCGACGACGTGATCGGCACGCTCGCCGCGCAGGCTGGCGCCGAGCGGCCAGTGGTGGTCTCCACCGGAGACAAAGATATGGCGCAGCTGGTGAACGCCCATGTCACGCTGGTGAATACCATGACCGATACCCGTATGGACGAAGCGGCGGTGGAGGAAAAGTTCGGCATTCCGCCGGCCTTGATCATCGACTATTTGGCGCTGATGGGCGACAAAGTTGACAATATTCCCGGTGTTGCCGGCGTCGGTGAGAAAACGGCCCTGGCGCTGCTGCAGG
>NZ_JBFIGO010000003.1:0-84324 GCF_041602295.1 Spongiibacter sp.
CGTACCGGACTCGGTCTTACCGAACTTGGTGCCATCCGCCTTGGTAACCAGCGGCATCGTCATGCCGTGCACCGAAGCGCTGTGCATGCGCCGTGTCAAATCAATACCGGCGGTGATGTTCCCCCACTGATCCGAGCCACCCAATTGCAGGCTGCAGCCGTGGCGCTGATGCAATTCGGCAAAATCCAAGGCCTGCAATAAAGAGTAACTAAACTCAGTAAAGGAGATACCCGAGCCCTCTCTATCTATACGCTGTTTGACCGACTCCTTGGCGATCATACTGTTCACTGAGAAGTGCTTGCCAATATCGCGCAAAAACTCCAAGGCGGTCATCGGCCCAAACCAATCGAGGTTATTGGCCATCTCGGCGGCGTTATCACCACAATCAAAGCTGACAAAACGGGAAATCTGCGACTTCAACCGGTCAACCCAGGTCGCCACCACATCCGGCGTATTGAGCTGGCGCTCCTGCGCCTTAAAGCTCGGATCACCAATCAAGCCGGTGGCTCCACCGACCAAGGCTATCGGCTTATGCCCCGCATCCTGAAAGCGCTTTAGCGCCAACAGCGGTACCAAATGGCCGATATGCAGGCTATCGGCAGTGGGGTCAAAGCCACAATAGAGGGTGCGCGGAGCTTCAGAGAGATACTCCGCCAGACCATTTTCACCTGTCATCTGCGCCACCAAGCCGCGCGCCTCCAAGTCGGCCAGTAACCCGTTATTGAGCCTTGTCATGTTTAAAGAACCTTAATTAACTTTTGTCTGTCATACCGACACACGGAAACTGCATCGGCGCGAACGGCAGGGACTGCCCGGGGCCGAGCAAGATACAACAAGCCCTGCAAAAATGAAACGCAGCACGGCTGACAGCGCCATGCGCAAAGGCTAGAATCTACCTTAACTTTCGGTAAATACGGCTTCAGCCGCAATTCCCCTTTGTTATAATGATCAAAAATTCGCCACACATAACTACCCGGACTCACGATGTTTGACCGCCAACCCAAACGCCACGCAGACTTCCGGGAAAGCCCACGCTTTCCGCGGCGACACCTCGCTATCGCCGCCTCGACCCTGATTGCACTGGGTGTATCGCTGCTGATGCTACCCGGCGAAAATGCGGAAGCCAAACGCACCGCTATCCCGCTTAACCTTGAACTGACACCGCTAAGCGCCATTGAGCAAAGTGCCGAACCGGCACCACTGATCGAGCCCGAACAAGAGTGGCTGGAAGTTGAAGTCCAGTCCGGCGACTCGCTATCGAGCATTTTCGGCCGCGCCAAACTCAGCCCACAGGACTTACACGAGCTGGTCAGCAGCGCGAAAAAGACCAAGGCTCTCAACAAGATCCGCCCCGGACAAAAACTCGGCTTCCAAATTAACGACGAGGGCAAGCTCAAGGCCATGAGCCTGCAAATTGACAAGCTGAGCAGCCTGATTTACGAACGCGGCGTCAATGGCTTTACCACTACCGAGGTGAGCAAAACCCCGGAAGTCAGGCAGCGCGTTGCCAGTGCCACCATTACCAGCTCATTATATAAAGCGGCGCAGGATGCCGGGGTCAGCCAAAGTATTATTATGGAGCTGGCCAATATTTTCGGTGGCGTATTGGACTTCGTTTACGACGTTCGCAAAAACGACTTTTTTATTGTGATCTACGAAGAACTATACCTCGGCGGAGAGCACCTAGGTAGCGGCCAGATTCTCGCCGCCCAGTACTTCAATCGCGGCGACTCCTTTCAAGCGTATCGCTATGTAAATAAAGAAGGCGAGATCGACTATTTTTCAGAAAGCGGCGAGAGCATGCGAAAAGCCTTCCTGCGCGCGCCCCTCGACTTCACCCGGATCAGCTCGCGTTTTGACCCCAAGCGACTACACCCGGTATTTAAAACCGTGCGCCCGCACCGCGGCGTCGACTACGCCGCCCCCAGGGGCACCCCGGTCTATGCTGCCGGCGACGGCCGCGTACTGGAAGCCGGCTACTCGCGAGGCAATGGCAACTACGTGTTTATCAAGCACGGCGAGGCCTACGTCACCAAATATCTACACCTGCACAAACGCGCCGTGTCGCGTGGCGAGCGCGTTCGCCAGCGCGAAACCATCGGCTGGGTAGGCTCCACCGGCTACGCCACCGGCCCGCACCTGCATTACGAATTCCTGATGAACGGCGTGCACCGCAACCCCGCCACCATCGTCGACAAACTCCCCCCGCCAACGCGAGTTAGCCGAGACGACATGCCCGAATTCCACAACCAGATTAGCGGCCTGCAATTGCAGCTGCGCACCTATGCCGCCCAACGCAACTACAGCAACAGCAGTAGCGAAGGCTAGTGAGTCACCCCCTGTATATAGGCCTGATGTGCGGCACCAGCCTGGACGCCATCGATGTGGCGCTGCTGGCCACTGAGCCCGAGATAAAACTGCTCGCCGCCGCCGACTACGCCTTCCCCGGCGACCTGCGCAACGACTTAATGGCACTGTGCCTTGACGGCGACCAGGAAATAGAGCGCCTGGGGCGCGCCGACCGGCAACTTGCCGCCACCCTCGCCGGGGCGGTGAATGACTTCCTGCAAAAACAGGGCCTCAAGGCCGAGCACATCACCGCTATCGGCAGCCACGGGCAAACCATCCGCCACCGACCACACGACGGGCAGCGCAGTGCCGCGGACAGCTTTACCCTGCAAATAGGCGACCCAAACACCATCGCCGAATTAACCGGCATTACCACCGTAGCGGACTTTCGCCGCCGCGACATCGCCGCGGGCGGCCAAGGAGCTCCCCTGGTCCCCGCCTTCCACTCAGCCGCCTTTGCCGCGCCGGGCCGTGATCGCGTGGTCGCCAACATAGGCGGCATGGCGAACATCAGCATACTGTGCGGCGATGGCAGCGTTAGCGGTTTCGACACCGGCCCAGGCAATGTATTAATGGATAGCTGGATTCAGCGCTGCCGCAAACTGCGCTACGACCGCAACGGCAACTGGGCCGCAAGTGGCAAAGCCAATCCAGACTTAGTCGCCCTCCTGCTCGCCGACCCCTATTACCGGCAGCTCCCTCCCAAAAGCACTGGGCGCGAACATTTTTCCCTGGCGAGCATCGACCACTTGCTCAGGCAATTTTCCGATCTCGCACCACAACACATCCAGGCAAGCCTGCTCGAGCTGACCGCCCGCAGTCTTTGCGAGGCGATCACTGAGGCGTCATTAGACAGCGCCGAAGTGTTTCTATGCGGCGGTGGCGCCGCCAACCGCCAGCTGGTTAGCCGAATTGAAGCCCTACTGCCTGACAGCCTCGTCAGTAGCAGCAGCCGCCTGGGAATTGCCCCCGACTGGGTGGAAGCCGCGGCCTTTGCCTGGCTGGCACAGCAGACACTTGATCACCGGCCCGGCAACGTCGCCGCAGTTACCGGCGCCCGCGGCCCGCGCATCTTAGGCGGCATTTATCCCGCTTAACTAAAAGCGGTAGGCCAAACCGATACTGTATACCCACGGGTCGACATCAACATCGACCGTCATCCGCTCGCCACCGTCGAAGCGAATTTCTGCCTCGCTGCGCAAATAGATCCAGCGCAGTGAAGCATTTGCAGCCCAGCGACCAGTTAATTGATAGTCTGCGCCGAGCTGGGCCGACAGCCCAAAGGCATTATTAAGTTTAATCTCGCCCCCGGTCAGACCCAAATCACTGAGCGCTGCGTCACCCTCTGAAGTAAGCTCCTCGTCGAACATCGCCGTATAGTTCAGCCCAATGCCCACATAGGGCTGAACAGCGCCCCGCGGTGCCAAGTGATAGACCGCACTCAGTGTCGGTGGCAACTGCCTGAAATCAGCAATGTCCAAGCCCTCCAACTCACCGCCACCAGACACGCGATGCCTAAAAGGTGTCGCCGCCAACAGCTCAATCCCCCACCGCGCATCCAACATATACGCAATAGTAAATCCCAGCTGTGTATCGCCATCCAACCCCACAGACGAACGGCCACCCGCCAGGCTCAACGCACTGCCATTAAGCTCAACCGGACCGCTATTTTCACGCGGATCAACATGGCTAAGCCCGGCTCGCAACAACCACGCCCCCGCCTCCAAACTATTGGCCGCCACCGGCAATAGCAGGCCCGCGAATACCGCGGGCACACATGTCTTCACTTTGTTCATTTCATCGCCCTTCTCATCAACATAAACCGGACGCTATTAGAACGAAGCCCAGCGACACGCCTGTTGATCTAGATTAAGCAGGGGCCAGAATGGCGATATTTCTTAAGACAGGGCAAGGCGCGGAAAATAAGCAACCCGTCGCATATGGCCGACGACTTATAACGCGCAAGGTAAAAAGAGAGAACGGCGCCGGAGAAACCCAGCGCCCGAAGGTTAGATCGAGAAAGAAGAGCCGCAGCCGCAGGTCGTACTGGCATTGGGGTTACTAACAACAAAGCGCGAGCCTTCAAGGCCCTCCGTGTAATCCAACTGGGCGCCTTCAATATACTGGTAGCTCAGCGGGTCAACCAAGACAACAACACCATCTTTCTCAATCAGCGTGTCATCCTCCTCAGCCAGCTCATCAAAGGTGAAGCCGTACTGGAACCCCGAACAGCCACCACCGGTAACAAACACCCGAAGTTTGAGGTCCTCGTTGGCCTCATCGTCCATCAGGGCTCTCACCTTGGCAACGGCCCGCTCGGTCAATTGCAAGACCGACGGCGTAAATTCCTCAACTGCTGACATACTTCACCTCACTGCTTCGCCCACTGGGCAGACCGCAATTATCCCCTTATCCGACCAAAACAGTCAAGAATTACACCCTCGCACTACGGCAATAGCGCGATACCATCCAGGCCGCTGCGCTCATCCAGCCCGAACATCAGATTCATGTTCTGAACGGCCTGACCCGACGCACCTTTCACCAAATTATCAATCACCGACAACACCACTACGGTATTGCGATTCTGTGGTCGGTGAAGGGCGATACGACAGGTATTGACGCCGCGCACGGTGCGGGTCTGCGGCATACTGCCCAACGGCATAACGTCAACAAAGGGCGCGTCCGCATAGCGCTTTTCAAATATAAACTGCAGCTCATCCAGGCCAACCGCAGAATCCAGCAACTCCGAATACAAGGTCGCGTGAATACCGCGCACCTGCGGCAGCAAATGCGGCGTAAAAGTCAGCTGCACCGGCCTGCCTGCGGCGACCGACAACTCCTGTTCGATTTCCGGCAAATGGCGATGCCCAGCCACGCCGTAGGCCTTAAAACTGCCATCCAATTCTGCAAACAGAGTGTCTACCTTGGCCTGACGGCCCGCGCCGCTAACCCCGGAGGCCGCACTGGCGATCAGCCGCTGATCGTCAACCAACTTCTGCTCCAACAACGGCAAAAAACCCAGTTCAACCGCAGTTGGATAGCAGCCCGGACAGGCAATCAGTCGCGCCGACGCAATCGCCTCGCGATTGACTTCCGGCAAGCCGTATACCGCCTCATCCAGCAAGCCAGCACAGGCGTGCTCCTCGTTGTACCACTTCGACCACAGCGCCGCATCGCGAATACGGAAATCCGCCGACAAATCAATCACCCGGGTACCCGCCGCCAACAACTCCGGCACCAGCTGCATCGCCACATTGTGTGGCGTTGCGAAAAACACCACATCGCAGGTCGCCAACGCTGCGACATCGGGCACGGTAAACTTCAGATCACAGACACCGCGCAGACTGGGGAATAACTGATCGACTGCCACACCATCTTCGGCGCGCGAGGTAATCATTGCCACTTCAGCACCGGGATGAGCAGCTATCAAACGCAGCAACTCCGCGCCGGTATAGCCCGTCCCTCCTACAATCCCTACCTTTAACACTATCCAACCCCTGCCCGCTGCGCGGTAAATATAAGAAATCACCAATATACCGGCCCATAGGCCGGCCAATACAAGACCATATATAATACTTGATTTGCCGGAGACACGCGAAGCCGGTATGGTTTCCGCTCTTACATACCAAGCATTCCAGCATGAACTTCAGCGGCATTAGTCATTTTCGGCGCCGGCTTGCCAATCCGGAGGCCGCACTCCCCTACGCGATCCTCGGACTCGCCTCGGGCGCCATTACCGCCGTACTGATGATCGCCTTCCGGCTGGCACTGGAATGGCCACTGGCCCAGTGGTTACCGCAAGGAAGTTCGGAAAACTTTGAGTCCCTTGAACGCCACTGGCATTTTCTACTGCCGGTGGGCGGCGCACTGCTACTGGGCCTCGCCCTGAGCTTTATTCAGCCGGCCGACCGCTTCACCGGCATTCCCCATGTCATTGCCGCCCTGCACAATGGCCGCGGCCGCCTGCCCTTCAAGAACATGGTCGTGCAGTTTTTTGGCGGCCTACTGGCCCTGCTCAGCGGCCAGTCCGGCGGCAGAGAGGGACCAGCGGTGCATATCGGCGCGGCGGCCAGCAGCCTGGCCGGCTCGCGGCTTCGGCTGCCCAACAACAGCCTGCGGGTGATGACCGCCTGCGGCACCGCGGCCGCCATCGCCGCCTCGTTCAACACCCCCATCGCCGGCGTCATCTTCGCGATGGAGGTGGTGATGATGGAATATACCGTCGCCGGTTTTGTCCCGGTGATTCTTGCCGCCGTCACCGCCACCACGATGTCGCAGGCCGTTTTTGGCGACGTGGTGTTTCTGCCATCGAGCCAGATCGCCATGAACTCCCTGCTCGAACTGCCATTTATCGCCTTTCTCGGCGCCATTTGCGGCGCACTTTCCGGGCTGTTTGTGCTGATTCAGAAACGCTGTCTGGCACTGATTAACCAGCCCATTTTACTGCGCCTCGCACTGGCCGGACTGCTGACCGGACTGTGCGCGCTGATCGCTCCGGAGGTCCTGGGCATCGGCTACGACAGCCTGCAAGCCACCATCGAGGGCCAATACAGCCTGTGGTTTCTGCTGACTCTGATGGCCTTAAAGCTGTTCGCCACCGCAGTATCCTGTGGACTGGGCATGCCGATAGGCATTATTGGCCCCAGCTTGCTGGTCGGCGCCTTTGCCGGCGGCGCCCTCGGCGGCCTTGGCGCCCAGTGGGTACCCAGTCTCGCCGCCGAACACAGCTTCTATGTGCTGATTGGCATGGCGGCGGTGATGGGCGCCGTCCTCAACGCCCCCTTGGCGGCGCTGCTGGCGCTGATCGAGCTGACCCACAATCAAAGCATCATCTTCCCGGCCATGCTGGCGGTCACCGCAGCGCAGCTGGTGCACAAGGAGCTGTTTGGTCTGCAATCTGCCCACCAGACAACACTGCAGGCCACCCAGCAAGCGGTGCGCGCCAACCCGCTAACACTGGCGCTGCTGCGCACCAGCGCCGCCGCACTGATGGACAGAAACCTCCGCCATGTCGCCCAGCATCTCGGCGCCGCCGAGCAGGAAAAACTGCTGGAAACACCGGTGCGCTGGCTAGTCATCACCAATGCCGAAGGCCAGCGCATTATTGTCCACCGCGAGCACTGGTTCCCCTTTGTCAGCGAGCTTACACTGCCGGCAGACGAGACCGTCGATCTCCTCGCCACCCTGGAAAATCGCCGTCGCGCTGCCGCGTTCGACATCAACGGCACCTTGATGGAAGCCCTTGAAACCATGAATCAAGAGGGTTTAGACAGCCTGTTTGTTCGCAACCCCTTCCAGCGCCAAGGCCCGCTGGACGAGGGCATCATTACCCGCGAAGCGCTTTCAGACCACTACAATTTACCGATCAGGTTCTAGCTATGCTCTGGCTTAAAGCTTTCCATATTATCGCCGTTATTTGCTGGTTCGCCGGCATCTTTTACCTGCCGCGCATATTTGTCTATCACGCCATGAGCGAAGACCGCGCCACCCGCGCCCAACTGGCCGTTATGGCCGGCAAGCTGTACCGCTTTGTCAGCCCCTTCGCACTGTTCACCATTGTGTTTGGCCTCGCCATGATCGCCCAACACCCCGACTACTACTTGCAGGCCGGTTGGATGTGGCTGAAATTAGTGTTTGTCGGCGCCTTGGTCGCCTACCATCTATACTGCGGCCGACTGGTGAAACGCTTTGCCGACGACCGCAATCAGCGCAGCCATGTGTTCTTTCGCTGGTTCAACGAAGCACCGGTCATCGCCCTGTTCGCCATTGTATTGCTAGTGGTACTCAAGCCCTTTTAAACACACGACAACTAGGCAAGGCCGGCGCAAGCCGGGATAATGCCCGGCACAACACCGCCGACACCTCGAGGACAGCCCACACACCATGAGTCGCTCAGATCAGCTCTTCCAACAGGCCCGCCAACACATCCCCGGCGGGGTCAACAGCCCGGTTCGCGCCTTCAAAGCTGTGGGCGGCACGCCCCGCTTTATCGACCGCGCCGAAGGCCCCTATATTTTTGATGTCGACGGCAAACGCTATATTGACTACGTGCTGTCCTGGGGCCCGATGCTGCTCGGCCATGCCAACCCGGCGGTCATTCACGCGGTCACCAAGCAGATCCAGAAAGGCCTGAGCTTCGGCGCCCCCACCGAAATTGAAACCCAGTTGGCCGAGCGCCTGTGCGACATCGTGCCGGGTATGGATATGGTGCGCATGGTCAATTCCGGCACCGAGGCCACCATGAGCGCCATCCGCCTGGCGCGCGGCGCCACCGGCCGCGACAAGATTATTAAATTTGAGGGCTGCTACCACGGCCACTCCGACTCGCTGCTCATTAAAGCCGGCTCCGGCGCGCTCACCTTTGGCGTACCCAGCTCACCCGGCGTGCCGGCTGCCCTCGCCGAGCACACCGTGACGCTGAGCTACAACGATATCGACGGCGTACAGCGCGCCTTTGAAGAATTTGGCGATCAGGTGGCCTGCGTCATTGTCGAGCCCGTCGCCGGCAATATGAACTGCGTGCCGCCGCTGCCCGGCTTCCTGGAGTGCCTGCGCAGCTGCTGCGACAACTACCAAAGCCTGCTGATTATCGACGAGGTGATGACCGGCTTCCGCCTCGGCCTGCAGGGTGCACAGGGCTATTACGGCGTAACCGCCGACATTACCTGCCTGGGCAAAGTCATTGGCGGCGGCATGCCCGTGGCCGCCTTTGGCGGTCGCCGCGAGGTGATGGAACAACTGGCGCCCAGCGGCCCGGTGTATCAAGCCGGCACCCTGTCCGGCAACCCCGCCGCCATGGCCGCGGGCCTGGCCATGCTCGACGCCATTGCCGCGCCCGGCTTTTACGATGCCCCCTTCGCCCGCACCCAGCAATTGATCGATGGCCTGCACCAGCGCGCAGACGCCGCCGGCATCGCGCTGAGCAGCAATCATGTCGGCACCATGTTCGGCGTGTTTTTCACCGACGAAGACCGTATCAGCAATTACCAGCAGGTCATGGCCTGCGACACCGAACGCTTTAATCGCTTTTTCCACGGCATGCTCGACGGCGGCGTCTACCTCGCCCCCGCCTCTTACGAAGCGGGCTTTTTGTCGGCCGCCCACAGCGAGGCCGATATCGACGAAACCCTCGACGTCGCCGAGCGCGTATTTGCCACGCTGCGCTAGCCAGCTCAACCAAGGACAAGCATACGATGACCATTAACTTGAGCCGCGGCGCCTTTCCCGCCACCCGTATGCGGCGGCTGCGCGCCGCCGACTTCAGCCGTCGCCTGACGCGGGAAAACCGCCTGAGCGTCGACGACTTGATCTACCCGATGTTTGTCCACGAGGGCCAGCAAAAGCGCGAGACCGTGGCGTCGATGCCCGGTGTCGAGCGACTGAGTATTGACCTGCTCGCCGCCGAGGCCAAGCAGCTCGTGCGACTGGGCATCCCCGCCATCGCCCTGTTCCCGGTTGTCGGTGACGGCGGCAAATCGCTGCATGCCGAAGAGGCCTACAACCCCGACGGCCTCGCCCAGCGCGCCATTAAAGCGGTTAAAGACGCCGCTCCCGAACTCGGCATCATCACCGATGTCGCGCTCGACCCCTACACCACACACGGTCAGGACGGCATCATCGACCAACACGGCTATGTGCTCAACGACGTCACCACCGAGGTGCTGTGCAAGCAGGCACTGGCACAGGCACAGGCGGGCGCCGACGTTGTCGCCCCCTCCGACATGATGGACGGCCGCATTGGCGCGGTGCGCCAAGCACTGGAAAGCGCCGGCCACGTCAACACCTGCATCCTCAGCTACGCCGCCAAATACGCCTCCAGCTACTACGGACCGTTCCGCGACGCGGTCGGCTCGGCCGGCAATCTCGGCAGCGGCAATAAGTACAGCTACCAAATGGATCCCGGCAACAGCGATGAAGCCCTGCACGAATGCGCACTGGATCTGGCCGAGGGCGCCGACATGATCATGGTCAAACCCGGCATGCCCTATCTGGATATTGTGCGGCGAGTAAAAGACCAACTGGCGGTGCCGACCTATGCCTACCAGGTGAGCGGCGAGTACGCCATGCACTGCGCCGCCTTCGACAAGGGCTGGCTAAATCGCGAGGCCGTCATTGTGGAATCACTGCTGTCATTCAAGCGCGCCGGCGCCGATGGCATTCTCACTTACTTTGCCAAAGAGGCCGCAATATTATTGAACCGCTAGCCTTTACGCTGCCAGCGGGAAGCACTATTGTTCACAACACTATAACGATCAAAACAGGGGAAAAGCATTATGAACAAGAACATCCTGGCTATCGCCGTTCTCGCCGCAACGGCCGTCAGCGCCCAGGCCGATGTTGTCGGCGCCAGCGCCGGCGTCTATCAGTGGAAACAGAACTGGGAAGGCGATATCAAATCCGGTGGCGACGAAATTGATCTGAACGACGATCTCGGCTACGACGACGATAACGGCAACAGCTTTTATGTCGCCCTGGAACACCCCATTCCGGTGTTGCCCAATATTCGCCTGCAGCGCACCGATATTGAAATTTCCGAGCGCAGTACGCTGGAGCGTTCATTCACCTATGACGGCAAGGTCTATGTCGCCACAGAAGATGTCGACTCCACCACCGACCTGGGCCACACCGACGCCACCCTTTACTACGAAATCCTCGACAACTGGGTAAACCTCGATGTGGGTCTGACCATCAGAATGTTTGACGGCGAAGCCTCCATCAAAGGCACCAGCGGCGAAGGTAGCGTCGACCTCGATGCGCCCGTCCCCATGCTTTACGGCAACGCCCGCTTCAACCTGCCGCTGACCGGCCTCTATGCACAAGCCATCGGCAACGTGATCAGCGTTGGCGACAACAGTGTGACTGACATGACCGTTGGCCTCGGCTACGAGGTCGCTATCGTATCGCTGGAAGTCGGCTACCGCAGCTTCGATGTCTCACTGGAAGACGACGACGATGAAGCCAATGTCACCGTGGACGGCATTTACTTCGGCCTGAACATCGACATCTAAACACTCCACAACGCAATACGTAAACGCGCAGCCGGGCAACCGCTGCGCGTTTTTTATTTTTCAAATTCCGCTTATGCTCTACCCTGTTAACACACTGCGAGACCCTATCATCATGATTCCGCGTTTAGGCATTCTGTTGGCCGTTCTGTTCAGCCCGACACTGCTAGCCTGCGACTGCCTCTGGCAGGGGGCCTTCAGCGAGGTTCACGGCAACGCCGACCTCCTTGCTCAGGTTGAAATTACTGCTCGCAAAGGCAATAGCGCCGACCTGAATCTTGTGCAAACGTTCGCCGGCAAGGAGCACAACACGCGTATCCGGCTGTGGGCCGACAGCGGCGCGCTTTGCCGTCCCAACATCGATGAGTTCCCTGTTGGCAGCCAGTGGGTCATGGCACTGCAGCGCATCGAACAACCACCCGACGATGCTTTTAATCCCTTTAAACCCAATATCAGCTTCGGCCGCAAAGGCGACTATTACCTGTCCAGCTGCGGGGTGAACTGGCTACCAGTAAAGAGTGGACGGGTATCAGGCAACATACTCAGCGCTACCCGCTGGCAGTATCTCGACCCGAAAAAAACCCCGGTGATCCTGCCGCTGTTTATCGATTGGCTAAGCGGCAACATCGACGATGCCACCCTCGCCGAGGCGGCGCGGCCGCAGGCGCAATCTCGCCAGTTGCTCAACGACACCAAAATGTTTCTATGGCAGCTTGAGCGGGAGCGGCGCGAGGCCGAGTAATTCATCCAGCATGGCCAGCGACATCCCCCAGATGCGGCGCTTGCCGTAAAAATAACAGGGCAAGTTCAGCGCCAGCTTGCCGCGCCGCCATTCCATGCGCTCGCGATTGCCGCGATCGGCGAGGAAATCGAGCGGCACCCAAACCGCTTCCGCAACTTCGTGATTGGGGTGAATACTAACCGGTGTGTGCAGGCGAAACACATAGGGCGACACCACCATCGGCCGCCGCCCGGAGTGCGGCCGACTCACCAAGTCCGACAGCCGACCAATACAGTGGCCGGCCTTAATCAGATCCACATTCAGCTCTTCCAGCGTCTCCCGCTGGGCCGTGCGAATACCAGTGACATCATCGGGGTCCATGCGCCCGCCGGGAAACGCCATATGCCCAGACCAGGGATCACCCTCGCGATCCGCGCGCTTAATCATCAGCACTTCCAGGCGCCGGTCGTGTTCGCGCAACACCAGCGCCACCGCCGAGCGCTTCACCCAGCGTCGCCACCAGCGCCGCCGCGGCCGAAACTGCTTTAGCGCCGCGCTAAAATCGCTGAGCCTCAAACCCCGCTTATCTGCCAAACTCGCCCCCTGTATGCCACGCAACGCAGACCAACACTAAGCATACAACTTGCGCAGCCGCGCCACCGCCTTTTCGAGCTGCGCCATACTCGTGGTGTAGGCAAAGCGCACATGTCGATCGGCGGCGTACTGACCAAAATCCGCACCGGGAGTAATGGCAATGCCGTGCTTTTCCAATAATTCCAGGCAGAATTGCTGGCTATTGTCGGAGAACTTCTCGATACCGGCATACAGATAAAACGCCCCGGCAGGGCAGTGGGGAATATCAAAACCCAAGTCACACAGCGCCGGATACAAAAAATCGCGGCGGCGGGCAAATTCGTCGCGGCGCGCATCCAGTATCTGCCGGCACTCGGGAGTAAATGCCGCCAGGGCGCCGTACTGCGCCATCGTCGACATGGAGATAAACAGATTCTGCGCCAGTTTCTCTAAATGCGGCACCGCCCACTCCGGCGCCACCAGCCAGCCGAGTCGCCAGCCGGTCATGCCAAAATATTTTGAGAAGCTGTTAATCACAAAGGCCTCATCGGTGATCGACAACACACTGGGCGCCGCTTCACCAAAACTCAGGCCGTGGTAGATTTCATCAACGATCAAATGGCCGCCGCGCTGCTCACACAACTGATGCAGGGCGCTCAGCTGTTGCGCACTGAGAATTTCACCACTGGGGTTGGCCGGCGAGGCCACCATCACCCCACAGGTATTCTCCCGCCAGTGCTGCGCCGCCAGCTCGGCGTCGAGCTGATAGCGCTGCTCCGGTCCCACGGGCACCAGCTGCCCCTGCCCCTCCACCAGACGCAAAAAATGACGATTGCAGGGATAACCCGGGTCCGTCATCAACATGCCCTCGCCGGGGTTCACCAGCAATCCGGCGAGCAGCATCAGCGCACCGCTGGCACCCGGGGTGATCATAATGCGTTCGGGGGCAATCTCCAGGCCGTAGTCACTGCGATAATACTCCGACAAAGCCTGACGCAGCTGCGGAATACCTGCAGCCGGACTGTATTGCGTCTCCCCCCGCGACAGCGCCTGTTGGGCTGCCCGCACAATCGGCTCGGCGGTGGTAAAATCGGGCTCGCCGGCGGCCATATGAACAATATCCCGCCCCTGTTGTTCAAGCTGTTTGGCGCGGGTCAGTACTTCCACTACGCGAAACGGCTCGATATCCGCGAGACGATCAGCAATGCGTTTTGCCACAAAAATTCCCCATCTGTTTGTCGAGCGCGCCTAGTGTAGCAGCGCCGCAGCCTTCACTGGCAGCGCTAAAGTGAGCCGCGCGCGTTTTTCTGTAGCGCCAACTACACTTATCTGGTAGTTTTGCCGGTTTGGCGGCACAGCGTCGCGCGCACATCCGCAGTCTGCGGTTAACGGCTTGTTAAAGAAGAGGGCCAAGCATGCCTGCAAAGGACACAGCACAAGAAAGCCTAAAAACGTTCGTTCCCTACTCTCCCAAGAAAGGAGAGGAATATATGAACGAGGCGCAAAAGGACCACTTCCGCAAAATTCTCTACAGCTGGAAGTCAGAGTTAATGGAAGAGGTTGACCGCACGGTTACCCACATGAAGGACGAGGCCGCCAATTTCCCAGATCCCGCAGACCGCGCCACTCAGGAAGAAGAGTTCAGCCTGGAACTGCGCACTCGCGACCGCGAGCGCAAGCTGATCAAGAAAATTGACGCCACCCTCGACCTGATCGACGAAGACGACTACGGCTTCTGCGATACCTGTGGTGTAGAAATTGGCATAAAGCGCTTGGAAGCCCGCCCGACGGCAACCCTGTGCATCGACTGCAAAACCCTGGACGAAATCAAAGAGCGCCAGGAGCGCGGTTAATCAGCGGGCGGCGACCGCCGCCCATGAATAGCGGCTTACCATGCCCGCAACACTGGCACCCTATATCGGCCGCTTTGCACCCTCGCCGACCGGCCCCCTACACCTCGGCTCGCTGTGCAGCGCACTGGCGAGCTATCTCGACGCCCGCTCCAACGGCGGCCGCTGGCTGCTGCGCATAGAAAATCTAGACCCGCCGCGCGAACAAGTGGGCGCCGATCACCGCATCATTCAGTCCCTGCGAGCCCACCGCCTGCTCTGGGACGGCGATATTGTCTGGCAGAGCCAGCGCCTGGGCGCCTACCAGCAGGCACTAGAGCAGTTGCTGGACCAACAACAGGCGTTTTACTGCAGCTGCTCGCGCGCGCAACTAGCCGAACACGGCGGCCTGCACCGCGATCACTGCGTCGCGCCGTTACAAAAAGGCGATGCCGCCGTGCGCCTGCGCGCCAGTAACCAGCCCTACTGCTTCCGCGACCGCCTGCTCGGCCATCAACAGCAGACACCCAGCAGCGGCGGCGATGTTGTACTGCGCCGACGAGACGGCTTGTTTGCCTATCAACTGGCGGTGGTCGTCGACGACGCCGACAGCGAGGTCAGCGACATCGTTCGCGGCAGCGACCTGCTCGATTCCACCGCCTGGCAATTGCAGCTGCAGGACTCCCTGGGCTACCCCCGCCCCAACTACCTGCACCTGCCGCTGCTCACCGACAGCAGCGGCGACAAACTGAGTAAACGCAGCTATGCGCCCGCCCTCGACGACAGCTGCGCCGAAGACAATATTCGCCGCGTACTGCGCTACTTAAACCAAGCCACGCCGCCCACCACCAGTGACCTAGACAGCTTGCTGCGCTGGGCGGCAGCGCACTGGCAGGTCTCAGCCATTCCGCGTCACGCCATCGCAGTCAACTGAACAGCCTTTGCAGTTTGACGGCGCGGCAGTAATAATCCGCAGCATCTTCTCTGTTCAGCGACGCCAGCTCATGCGTATACAAGCTCCGCTTTTACTACTACTGTGCTTTATGGTGGTGTTCACCCCCACCCTCAACCACTGGCTATACAGTGGCGGCAGCTCTTGGTACCGCCTTCACCTTCTCTGGCTGGCGGTCATCGGCTTTGTCTTCCTGGTCAATCTCAAGCACAGCCGCCATGACATTTGATATCAACATCCTCGTTATCGCCGCCCTGGCCTATCTCATTACGCTGTTCGCCATCGCCTATGCCAGCGAGCGCCAGCTGCTGCCGGCAGCGCTGGTCGACCACCCTCTGGTCTATGTGTTGTCTCTGGGGGTCTATGCCAGCGCCTTCGCCTACTACGGCGTCACCGGCATGGCACAGGCCTACGGCCTCGGTTATCTCAATTATTATCTCGGCATCTCGGCGGCACTGTTCTTACTGCCGATTATCATTAGTCCGCTGCACCATATCTGCAAAACCTACCAACTCAACTCCCTGGCAGACCTGCTCAGTTTTCGCTTTCGCAGTCAGTGGGTCGGCTCACTCACCACCGTGTTTTGCAGCTTCGCCATGTGGCCGCTACTGGCAATGCAAATCCAGACCGTCTCCGACGCCACCATGCTGCTCACTCAGGCTGCCGACGACACCAGTGGCAGCGGCTTTCGGCAACTGTCAGCACTGATTTTTTGCCTGATTATCAGCCTATTCACCATTTTATTTGGCTCGCGCAGCCTTTCCTCACGAGACAGCCACCGCGGTCTCGTCGCCGCCCTGGCATTTGAGTCCCTGGTCAAGCTAGTGGCCTTCCTCTGTCTGGGCGCCGCCGCTGTCTATGGCGTCTTTGGCGGGTTCGCCGACATGCAACACTGGCTGACCAGCCAGCCCGCCCTGTTAGAACAATTGCAGCAGTCCGACAACAGCGACAATGCACGAATGATGCTGGTACTGTTTTTCGCCGCCTCACTGTGCATGCCCCATGTTTTCCACATGCTGTTTGCCGAAAACCCCAGCGGCAAAAAACTGTATCTCGCCGGCTGGGGCTTGCCGCTGTATTTATTGTTACTGAGCCTACCGGTACTGCCGTTACTGTGGGCCAGCAGCGCACTGGGCAACGGGCAGCCAAGCGGCGATTACGCCGCGCTGCACGTGCTGTCGGCGCTGGACAGTCCACTGCTATCGCTGCTGGTGTATATCGGCGGCATTTCCGCCGCCAGCGGCGCCATCATCGTCGCCACACTGGCCATCGCATCGATGAACCTCAATCACATTGTCCTGCCCCTGCACCGCCCGCAACGCCGCCCAACAGATATCTACAGCTGGCTACTGTGGACTCGACAAGTCCTTATTTTCACCACCATCTTACTCGGCTACCTGCTCTACACCGTCCTTCCCGACCGGCAAATGCTCAGCACCTTGGCGGCAATTTCCGTAGCGGGCTGCGCCCAATTTCTACCCGGGCTGCTCGCGGTAATGTATTGGCCCAGAGCAAACCGCCAGGGTTTCATCGCCGGACTATTCGCCGGCTTCACCCTCTGGCTACTGGGTCTATTGGCACCCGCCATCGGCTTTGACACCCCGGGTTTTATCCTTACCCTGCCCGGCGTCACCGGCAACCAAACACAAAACTGGATGGCCATTGCCACACTGGCCGTGGGCATCAACACCCTGGTGATGATTCTGGCCTCACTGCTCAGCACCACGTCCAAGGAGGAACGCAGCGCCGCCGAGGCCTGCGCCATCGACGACCTCAACCGGCCGGGCCGCCAGGCACTGGCACTGAAAAGCGCCAAAGAAATGCGTGACCGCCTGACCGAATCCCTTGGCAGCGCCGTCGCCCACAAGGAGTTTGGCCGCGCTCTCGAAGAACTCCGGCTCAACGACGACGAGAGCCGTCCCTATGCTCTGCGCCGCATTCGCGACCGCATTGAAGTCAATCTCTCTTCGCTGCTCGGCCCCTCTATCGCCCGCCGGGTGATCGACCGCAGCCTCCCCTATGCCAACAACCTAATGGGCGAGGGCGAAGACATAAACTATATCGAGGATCGACTGGAACACTACCAGGCCCACCTCACCGGCCTGGCCGCCGACCTCGACGCCCTGCGCCGCTACCACCGACAGACCCTGGAAGACCTGCCCACCGGGGTCTGCGCCCTGGCGTCAGATCACGAAATCCTGCTGTGGAACAAAAGCATGGCCAGCATTACCGGCGTGCAAAGCGGCGACATCACCGGCTCCAGCCTCAGCGGCCTGCCGCCCGCATGGCATAAACTGCTCACCGATTTCAGCCATAGCGAAGATCAGCATTGGAATAAAACCGGCATCGAAGTCGATGGCCAGCCGCGCTGGCTCAACCTCCATAAAACCGACTCGCAGCTACCGGGCCGCGACGAGCTGATTATTGTTATCGAGGACATCACCGACACCCAGCTGCTGGAGAAAGAACTCGGCCACCAGGAACGCCTTGCCTCCATCGGCCGCCTGGCCGCCGGGGTCGCCCACGAGATCGGCAACCCCGTCACCGGCATCGCCAGCCTGGCGCAAAACCTGCGCTACGAAACCGACGACCCGCTACTGTTGGAAAGCGCCGACCAAATCGTCAAGCAAACCCAACGCATCAGCAGTATCGTGCAAAGCCTGGTCAATTTTGCCCACAATGGCCGCGAACACCCCACTCGCGCCAAGGAAGCCGTCTCCATCCGCCGCTGTGTTGACGACGCCGTGCAGTTGCTGCAGCTGGACAAGGAGGCCGAGCAAGTGCGCTTCCTTAACGACTGCCCCCCCGAGCTAGAGGTCGCTGGCGACCAACAGCGACTCGTTCAGGTCTTTATCAACCTGCTGACCAATGCCCGCGACGCCAGCCCAGCCGACTCCGCAGTGCATATCGACGCCAATACCATTGGGGAGAAAAATCAAGCGCATATCCGCATCTGTGACAGCGGCAGCGGCATCGAACCGCAGCTCATTGAACAGATATTTGAACCCTTCTTCACCACCAAGGACCCCGGTAAAGGGACCGGCCTCGGCCTGGCACTGGTATACCGCATTATCGACGACTTGGGGGGCGACATCAGCGTAGAAAGCCCCCATAACAATGGCACTCAGCCGGGCACCTGCTTCCACATTCACCTGCCGCTCGCCTGCCATCTCAGCAATGACTGCCCGCCCTAAGGCCCCGGAGAATGTGGAATTATCGCGCTGGACGCGTTATGTTGGTGGGCTAAATATGGCAAGCCCGAATAGCGATGGAGCCCTCTATGCCCCGAATCCTGATCGTTGAAGACGAAGATGTTATTCGCCTCGCGCTGCGTCGTCTGCTAGAACGCAACGACTATCAGGTAGATGAAGCCGCGTCGGTACAAGAGGCCGTCAACAACTTCGACCTCGACAGTTACCAACTGCTTATCAGCGACCTGCGCCTGCCCGGCGCCCCCGGCACCGAGCTCATCAACAAAACCGAGCGCCCCGTGCTGATTATGACCAGCTACGCCAGCCTCAAGTCCGCCGTCGACTCGATGAAAAAAGGGGCGATCGACTACATCGCCAAGCCCTTTGATCACGACGAAATGCTCGACACGGTCGCCCGCATTATCAGCGATGACGACAGCGCCAGCGCGCCCGGCAACACCCGCCAGCGCCAACAGCAGGCGCGCGCAAACGGCATGATTGGCAGCTGCAAGCCGATGCAGCAGCTGTACGAGCACATTCGCCGCGTCTCCCCCACCGACACCACGGTCTTGGTACACGGCGAAACCGGTACCGGCAAAGAGCTGGTCGCCCGCGCCATCCACAGCCAGAGCAAGCGCGCCAACAAAGCCATTATCTGCGTCAACTGCGCCGCCATCCCGGAAACGCTGATTGAGTCCGAGCTTTTCGGCTACGAAAAAGGCGCATTTACCGGCGCCAATACCAACCGCATCGGCCTGATCGAAGCGGCCGATGGCGGCACTTTGTTTCTCGACGAAATCGGCGAATTGCCGCTTGAGGCCCAGGCGCGGCTGCTGCGCTTTATTCAAGAAGACGAAATTCGCCGCATCGGCGCCGTGGAATCCAGCAAGGTCGACGTGCGACTGATCTGCGCCACCCATCGCGACCTCAAGGACATGGCCCACAACGGCCGCTTCCGGGAAGACCTCTACTACCGCATCAACGTCATGAAGCTGGAGCTGCCGCCGCTGCGCGAGCGCGGTAAAGACATACTGGAGATTGCCGAAACCCTGCTGCAGCGCCGCTGTGAAGCACTGGGTCGCGAGCGACTGAAACTGAGCCCCAAGGCCATTCAAGCGATCACCACCTACGTCTGGCCCGGCAATATTCGCGAATTGGAAAACGCCATTGAGCGCGCGGTGATCCTCTGTGAAGGCAGCGAGATCGACAACGAACTGCTAGATATCGACCTCGAACTGGTAGACATCAGCCAGATCCGCGGCCGCAAACCCGAGCGCAGCCGCAACCCCAACATCAGCGAACGCAAAGACGCACGCCCCAGCCGGGTGCGCAGCTCAGATCCCACTGAAGACCTGTCACTGGAAGACTACTTCCAGCGCTTTGTGCTGGAACACCAGGACAGCATGAGTGAGACCGAACTCGCACAAAAACTCGGCGTCAGCCGAAAATGCCTGTGGGAACGCCGTCAGCGCCTGGGGATTCCACGCAAAAAAACCGCCCGCTCCGGCGGCTAACGCCCGTTACCCAAGAGCCGCGCGCGTAACAACTTCCGTTTACTAAGGTAACAAAGACGCAAAAATCCCGTTTTCACGCCAGCAAAGGATATAAGTAAACAACTGATAAATAAGGAAAAACCAAAGTTGGCACAAGGAATGCTTTGTTATTTGACAAAGAACAATAATAAACACAATAAAAATAATAAAACGCGGCAAAATAAAAATAATAGACGTAGTAAAGAGACCTGGGTGGGGAAGACATTGTTTTCCCCTTCTTCATTTTTGGACCCGACAAAATCCCCCATTCCCCCGACGGCGCGCCAAGCACTCCGCTTGTGCTAGAATGCCGCCTTTGCCATTTCAGGCTGATATCGAGATCAATGAGCACCACTACTGTTTCAGGACTTTGGAAAAAACTCGCCGGCAAACTGAGTCGCTCCAATAGCAGTCCACACCGCCCGACAATCATCCCCCGCGACGACCATTGCGTATCACGCAGGCTCATCAGCGACGGCGCACTGAAGGTCATTCAGCGCCTTAACCAGGCCGGCCACGAGGCCTACCTGGTGGGCGGAGGCGTGCGCGACATACTGCTTGGCGGGGAGCCCAAGGACTTCGATGTCGCCACCGATGCGACCCCCGAACAAATTCGCGGTCTGTTTCGCAACAGCCGCATCATCGGCCGCCGCTTTCGCATAGTCCATGTGCGCTTTGGCCGAGAAGTAATTGAGGTCACCACCTTCCGTGGCAACCACGATGCCGCGCCCGTACACAGCAACCCCAAAGGCAAGCAGTCCGCACGCAATGAGTCCGGTATGCTGCTGCGCGACAATGTCTATGGAAGTATTGACGAAGACGCTGCCCGTCGCGATCTCAGCATTAACGCCCTCTACTATTCCAGTCGCGACTTCGCCATTTACGATTTCGTTGGCGGCATCGACGACCTCAACCGCCGCCTGATCCGTGTGATTGGCGACCCGGAAACCCGCTATCGCGAAGACCCCGTGCGCATGCTGCGGGTCGTGCGTTTTGCCGCCAAGCTGGACTTTGACATAGAAGCCCACACCGAAGCGCCGCTGCGCCAACTCGCGCCACTACTGGAAGATATTGCCGCCGCGCGAATGTTCGACGAGGTGCTAAAACTGTTTATGGGCGGCCGCGCCCTGCAAACCTACGCGCTGATGCAGCGCTACGGCCTCTTTGCCCCGCTATTCCCGGCCACCCAACGCCTGCTCGACGAGGAGTGCCCAGAAACCGTCGAACTCATACACCAAGGCCTGGCCAACACCGACGCCCGCATCGCCGAAGGCAAACCTGTTACCCCCGCCTTCCTCTACGCAGTCTTGCTCTGGCCGGTGGTTAAAAAACTGCACAAAGAACAGCTCGCCGACGGCGTGCCACCGATTCCCGCGCTACATCAGGCCGCCGAACGCTGCCTGCACAAGCAGCAGCAGCGAGTGGCTATTCCGAAACGTTTTTCGCTGCCGATGCGCGACATCTGGGAGCTGCAACTGCGCTTCGAGCGCCAATCCGGAAAACGTGCCGAACAACTGGTAGAACACCGCTACTTCCGCGCCGGCTACGACTTCCTGCTGCTCCGCGAACAGTCCGGCGAAATTGGCGAGCAACTCAGTCAGTGGTGGCAGGCCTTCTACGAAGCCCAACCGGATACCCGCAGCAATATGCAACAGCACAGTGAATCCCAGGAGGAGCGCCCACGTCGCCCTCGACGCAGACGGCGTGGACCGCGCAACAAGGGATGATCCGCAGCTATATTGGCCTGGGCAGCAACCAGGCATCGCCCCTGGCGCAGATCTACGGCGCTCTTAACGCCCTTAAGCGCCTGCCGGGCAGCCGCTTTATCGGCAGTTCCAGGCTGTACGGCAGCCGCGCCATTGGCCCCGGCCAGCAACCCGACTACATCAATGCGGCCGCCGCCATAGACACCGCACTCAGTGCCGACGAACTGCTAACCGCCCTGCAGCGTATCGAGCTGCAACACGGCCGTCAGCGCGACGTCCGCTGGGGCGCCCGCACCCTGGACTTGGATATACTGCTGTTCGGCGACCAGCGCATTGACAGCGACAGCCTGCAAATCCCCCATCCGCGCATGGCCCAGCGCCCCTTTGTACTCGCGCCACTGGCCGACTTGTCACCGGCATTGGCCACAGCCAACAGCGCCCTGCCCACCCCCCTCGCCGAGCTGATTGGCACCGAGGAACTGTGGCTAATCAATGCCGATGAGCTGTCCAACTATGCTGAATGAACCACTATTCAAATCCGCTACGCCCCCCCGCCACATTGCGATAGAAGGGCCAATCGGCGTAGGAAAAAGCACATTAATGCGCAAACTGAGTGCCTCTCTGGGGTATGCGACACTGGAAGAGAAGGCCGAGGAAAACCCATTCCTGGAACGGTTTTACAATAATCGCCGCCACGGCGCCCTCTCCGCCCAGCTGTTTTTCCTCTTTCAGCGCGCCCAGCAACTTAACGACCTGCAACAAAGCGACCTGTTCGAGCGCGGCTACATCGCCGACTTCCTTTTTCAAAAAGACCCGCTGTTCGCGCAGATCACCCTGGACAGCAACGAGCTAGAGCTCTATCACAAGGTTTACCAACAGCTCAGCGTCGACCTACCCCGCGCCGATTTAGTCATCTACCTGCAGGCACCCAGCAAAGTACTGCGCGAGCGCATTCAGCAGCGCGGCGTGCGCTTCGAGCGCAACATCGACACCGCTTATCTGGAACAGGTCAACGAGGCCTACTGCGAATTTTTTCTCGACTACAGCGCGTCGCCGCTATTGATCGTCAATGCGGAAGAGATAGACTTCGCCCACAGCGATAGCGACTACCAGCAACTTCTCGACTATTTACTGGAAATTCGCAGCGGTCGCCATTATTTTAACCCCTCTTTTTTCTGAGTCTCCGCGAGGCCCACTATGAGCAAGAGCAGCATCCCCAGTCTGTTGCAAAAGAAACAGCGCGGCGAAAAATTTGCTGTCGTCACCTGCTACGACGCCAGTTTTGCCCGCCTCGTGGAAAAAGCCGGCATCGAAGTCATCCTGATTGGCGACTCTCTCGGCATGGTATTACAGGGACAAGATTCCACCCTGCCGGTGAGCGTTGCGGACATGGCCTACCACACTGCCAGCGTCGCCCGCGGCTGCTCAGCCCCGCTGATCATCGCCGACCTGCCCTTTGGCAGCTACCACAACAGCCTGCAATGCCTGGAAAACGCCACTGCACTCATGCGCGCCGGCGCGCACATGGTCAAGCTTGAAGGCGGTGCCTGGCTGGCCGACAGCGTCACCCAGCTCAGCCGCGCCGGCATACCGGCCTGTGGCCACCTGGGCCTCACCCCACAATCGGTTAATGTCCTGGGCGGCTACCGCGTACAGGGCCGCGACACCGACCAGGCGCAGCAGATCATCAACGATGCCAAGGCCCTGGAAGCCGCCGGCGCCGCCATGCTGGTACTCGAGTGTGTACCGCGCCAACTCGCGACAGAAATCAGCCAGACTCTGAGCATTCCCGTCATCGGCATCGGCGCTGGCGCCGGTACCGACGCCCAGGTTCTGGTACTTCACGACTTGCTGGGCATCACCGAGAAAACCGCGCGTTTTGTCCGCAATTTCGCCGACGGCAGCAGCAGCATCGAAGACGCCCTGTGCCGCTACCGCGCCGCCGTATTGGACGGCAGCTTCCCCGCCGCCGAACACAGCTTTGACTAGCGACAAGAAACGGGCCAACATTGTTACCTAGAGAAACGAAAATTGCGGTAACAAAGTTCTGACTTTTTTGTTACCAAAGCATTGAACGGCCATAATAGTTGGGGCATACTTGCCCGCCACCGTCGAACTGGTCAGTTTGTGACCAATGTACTCACTGAGTACTGAACGCCGGTGAACAGGTCGCCAGCCCGCGGAACGAGCGGACTGACTTCACAGCAAACTGCCTTTGTACACGCCGTACAAAGATCGAGATTGGGAAGTTAGGTGGTATGAAAACATACAGCACAACCGCCGCGCTCCGCGCCGCTATTTCCGCCGCACGCCGTGCAGGAAAAACTGTTGCCTTCGTTCCCACTATGGGGAATCTCCACGAAGGGCATATTTCACTGGTTCGTCGCGCCGCGCGCGAGGCCGATGTCGTGGTGGTGAGTATTTTCATCAACCCACTGCAATTTGCCGCCAGCGAAGACCTGAGCAGCTACCCTCGCACCCTGGCCGCCGACAAAGAAAAATTGTTCGCTGAAGGCGTGCAGCTGCTGTTCCAACCCGCGGTAGAGGAAATCTACCCCGAAGGCATGGACCAACACAGCAAGGTTTCAGTTCCCGCAGTTTCTGAATATCACTGCGGCGCCAGTCGTCCCGGCCACTTTACCGGCGTGGCGACCATCGTTAACAAGCTGTTCAATATGGTTCAGCCCGACGTTGCGGTATTCGGCGAGAAAGATTTTCAACAGCTCAGCGTCATCCGCAAAATGGTCAAGGACCTGTGCATGCCGATCAATGTCATTGGCGTTGCCACCGCCCGCGCCGAAGACGGCCTGGCACTGAGCTCGCGCAATGGTTACTTGAACGATGAGCAGCGCCACACAGCTCCAGAGCTGCACCGCGTACTGCAGCAGACGCGCGAAGCCATCGCCTGCGGCTACGACAGCTACGGCGAACTGGAAGAGCACGCCAAACTGGCACTGCAGGACGCCGGATTTGAACCCGATTACGTAAATATTTGTGATGCCCGCAGCCTCCAACAGGTTCGCGGGGACACCGAAGAAGTTGTTATACTAGCCGCCGCCAAGTTGGGCACGACGCGACTAATCGACAACGTCACCCTGACCCTGAATCCCAGTGCCGACTGGGGCATGCTGGCCGCTAACTAAGCGCCGGCCGAGAACGACGAGAAAGGAACAGCGTTATGCAGTCCGTTATGCTGAAAGCCAAACTCCACAAAGCTCGAGTAACCCACGCGGTACTGAACTACGAGGGCTCCTGCGCCATAGACGGCAAATTGCTGGATATGTCCGGGATTCGCGAGTTTGAACAGATTCAAATCTACAACGTCACCAATGGTGAGCGCTTCACCACCTACGCCATTCGCGGTGAAGACAACAGCGGCATTATCTCTATCAATGGTGCCGCCGCGCACAAGGCCGGCGTCGACGACACCATTATTATCTGCGCCTATGCCAGCTATACCGAAGCGGAATTGATTAACTTCAAACCGCGGCTGATCTATATGAATGAAGACAACACTGTCAGTCATTCCAGCAATGCTATTCCCGTGCAGGTTGCCTGAACGCGACCGGCAACAGCACTGCTAAAAGGGCCCCATGCGGGCCCTTTTTTTCATCTAAATCATGGACTTGCTCACATATTCACAAGCCCGCTAATTACCGCCCCCCACACCAAGGTTACTATACTGTAGCCAAAACACTCGACCACTCTCACGGCGGCCAGTGCTCTGGCACCGCAAATATAACGAGGATAATAAGCGGAGCTGATCCACCGCCGTCACAGCAACTGACAGCCCTCACTGTCGGCGCGCCCGGCCCGCGTATAACACTATAACAACAAGAGAAAAAGGAAGACTATGCAAAAGCAATCGGCCAAATCCCAGTGGCGAGCGCGGTGGTGCATCGCCCTAACAATCCTGCTCGGCAGCACTAACCTCGCCAACGCACTAGATCTAATCGAACTACTCGGCGGCAATCAGGGCCAGGCACTGCCACTGCCCGCAGAGGTCACCTTTACCTACACCGCCGGCGACCAGCTCATCCCCGACAAACTCACCGCCGAGGGCATCGACTTGAAGCCCGCCGCCGACGAAAGTGGTATCAGTGGCTACCGCCTGTACTGGGCCGACGACGCCGGCAACAAAATCATCGACCTGCCGCTACTGGGCGGCAAGCCCTTTATCACTGAGCTCAATACCAGTGGCCGTGCGCTGAGCTACCGCTTTGCCGCAGACACCACGGTACCGCCCAGCGCCTTTTCCGTATTGGCTTGCTCGCGCACGGCCGACAGCGAATACTGCGGCAGCTCGGCAAGCGACAAGGTTTTTTACCGCTTCCGCGACAGCGGCATGGCCGCGACCCTAACAGAACTCCCCCTGGTGACCGGTGACCTCGGCGCACTCGCCAACTGCCCCGGTGTCGAAGTCGCCGCCAGCTGTGGCAACCAGATGTGCGACGCGCTGGAAACCGCCGAAAATTGCCCGGCGGACTGCGGCAACTGGCAGCTGGCCTCCTACAACTACCAGACCCTGTGCAGCGATATTCAGTCGATCCACACGCCAAGCAGTGTCGCCGAAGTCCAGCAACTGGTCAGCGCCGCTGCCGCCGCCGGCAAGCGCGTCAAGGTCACCGGCAAGGCCCATTCGGCCACCGAGGTGATGTGTACCGATGGCGTGCTGATCAGCACCGCGCAACTGACCATGCACAACCCCAGTCTCGGCATTCAATTGGAAACCTTCGAAGGCGTCGAGGTCGTTAAAGTCCCCGCCGGCACCCTGATGTGGGACCTGTCCGAATGGCTGCACCCACGCGGCAAGTCCATCGGCTATACCCACCTGGGCTATGCCTACCCCACCGTTGCCGGCCACATCGCCACCAGCTCCCACGGCAGCTCACCGCGGCACCGCACCGTACTCGCACACAGCGTGGTGGGCATGGAGGTCGTCACCGCCGATGGCCAGTTGCGCCAATTCTCCCGCGGCACCACCAAGAAAGACCTGTGGAAGGCGCTGACCACCAATCTCGGCTACCTCGGCGTGGTCACCAGCCTGCGCATAGAAGTGCAGCCGACCACCAATCTGCACGTAAAGGTCACCTACCACGACGACGACTACCTGTTCCAGAATGGCCCGGATTCGGCCTGGGAAAATATCAAGGACTGTGACTTCGGCCAGTACAACTGGTATCCCGGCATGTCCAAAGTCATCCGCAGCTGCGGCATGGAAACCAGCGCCCCCGCCGAGCCCGGCGCACTTAACCGCCTGCTCAACCCCTCGGTACCGGCGGAGATTTTCCCCTTTTTCAAACAGGGCATGCACGCGGCGGCCTGCAACCCGGGCGGCTATCTCGACGGCTTTATGGAGCGCTTTCGCTACCTGCAGTTTGTTAACCAGCCGCCCTTCGTTAAAGACCAAGATGGCAAAAGCGTGTTTACCGCCGACGTGGTTGGCCCCCAGCACCGGATGATCACCAGCACACTGGTCGATGGTCAGGACGGTTTCTTCCAAATGGACTGGGAGGTCGCCGTGCCCCGCGCCAATGCGGCGGCCGCCATGCAGTACATCAACAACTTCCTGCACGGCCAGAACGCCAAGAACCTCGACTTGCGCCTGCCGCTGGTCGGCGTTTTCACCCGCTATGCGAAAAGCGAAGACCACACACTCATGGCCTACACCGGCACCGGCGGCCCCTTTGCAGACAACAGCCACGTGGTGCATATCGAAATGCCGATCTACGTGCCCGCCGGCTTTAATCAGGCCCAGCTGGACGCCTATATGGCGCCGTTTGTCGAATATGTCAGCGTGCTGATCGAAGAGTACGGCGCCCGCGCTCACTGGGCCAAAAACCGCGAGTGGACCTTCGACCTGCAGCGCCAACTGGGCTCCTTCAACTACGGCGACCGCCTGAAAAAGTTTAACAAGGCCGTCGCCACACTGGACCCTAACGGCGTGTTCGCCAATGAATACGCCAAGCGCATCGGCATCATCTACCCCAACTTCAACTATCCCGCTGACTGGTAGACGCCACAGACTTCGACCAGGGGCCTTCGGGCCCCTTTTTTTGGCCCGGCGTTAAGCCCTACGCTCAACTCACTAGCCACCTGCGACTTTAGTCTAGTTGGGCTTCAATGGGCGACTGACAGAGGGTATCCTCAATTCACTCGCTCGCGGCAGCGCTGCGGCAATCAAAATAATAGCCCTTAACAGGATGCGCCATGACAACCTATACCCTTCATCCCGTACCGGAAACCTTTGCCCGCAACGCCCATATCGACCGCGAGCGCTACGAAACGATGTATCAGCAGTCCATTCAGTCACCGGATACCTTCTGGGCAGAGCAGGCATCGGAATTTCTCAGCTGGGACACACCGTGGCAAACGGTCTGCGAATACGACCTGGCCAAGGGCGAGGCGCGCTGGTTTGACGGCGGCCAGCTCAATGTCAGCTATAACTGCATAGACCGCCACCTCGACAGCCGCGCCGAGCAGACGGCCATCATTTGGGAGGGGGACAACCCCGCCGACAGCCGCCATATCAGCTATCGCGAGCTGCACAGTGCGGTGTGCAAATTCGCCAATGTGCTCAAAGCCCGCGGCGTTAGCAAGGGTGACCGGGTGTGCATTTACATGCCGATGATCCCCGAGGCCGCCTATGCGATGCTCGCCTGCGCGCGTATCGGCGCCGTCCACTCGGTGGTGTTCGGCGGCTTCTCACCCGAGGCACTAAAAGACCGCATCCAAAACGCCCAGTGCAAAATGCTGATTACCGCCGACGAAGGCGTGCGCGGCGGCAAAACCATCCCCCTTAAAGCCAATGCCGACAAGGCGCTGGCCGACTGCCCGAGTGTCGACAGCTGCCTAGTTATCACCCGCACCGGCGCCGCCATCGACTGGCAGGAGGGCCGCGATGTGCGCTACGAGACCGCCATTGAAGCCGTCGACGCCGACTGCCCCGCCGAGGCGATGGACAGCGAGGCGCCGCTGTTCATTCTTTACACCTCCGGCTCCACCGGCAAACCCAAGGGGGTGCTGCACAGCAGCGCCGGCTATCTGCTGCAGACGGCGATGAGCCACAAATACGTGTTCGACTACCAAGACGGCGAGGTCTACTGGTGCACCGCCGATGTCGGCTGGGTCACCGGCCACAGCTATATTGTCTACGGCCCGCTGGCCAACGGCGGCACCACGCTGCTGTTTGAGGGCGTGCCCACCTACCCCGACGCCTCGCGCTTCTGGCAGGTGGTCGACAAGCACGACGTCAGTATCTTTTACACCGCGCCCACCGCCATCCGCGCGCTGATGGGCGCCGGCGACGAATTTGTCGAGCGCTGCTCGCGCAGCAGTCTGCGCCTGCTCGGCACGGTCGGCGAACCGATCAACCCCGAGGCCTGGGAGTGGTACTACCGGGTGGTGGGCGACAAGCGCTGCCCCATCGTCGATACCTGGTGGCAGACCGAAACCGGCGCCCATATGCTCACCCCGCTACCCGGCGCCACGGATATGAAACCCGGCGCCGCCACCAAGCCCTTCTTCGGCGTGGAGCCGGCACTGCTGGATAACGACGGCAATGAGATCGACGGCCCCGGCGAGGGCCTGCTGGTGATCAAGCGCTCCTGGCCCAGCCAGATCCGCAGCGTCTACGGCGACCACCAGCGGATGATCGACACCTACTTTAGCCAATTCCCCGGTTACTATTTCACCGGCGACGGCGCCCGCCGCGACGCCGACGGCGATTACTGGATCACCGGCCGCGTCGACGATGTGCTGAATATTTCCGGCCACCGCATGGGCACCGCCGAGATCGAAAGCGCACTGGTGCTGCACGACAAAGTCGCCGAGGCCGCCGTGGTGGGCTACCCCCACGACGTCAAAGGCCAGGGCATTTACGCCTATGTGACCCTAATGCACGACGTCGAGGGCAGCGAGGCGCTGATCCAAGAGCTGACCGCCCTGTGCGTGCAGGAAATTGGTCCTATCGCCAAACCGGATTTAATTCAGTGGGCGCCCGGCCTGCCCAAGACCCGCTCGGGCAAAATCATGCGCCGAATCCTGCGCAAGGTGGCCGCCAACGAGCTGGACAACCTCGGCGACACCTCCACCCTGGCTGACCCATCCGTGGTGGAACAGTTGATCGACAACCGCGCCAACCGCTAATATCAACACAGCGCAAGGCTCCCCCCCAGGGGGAGCCGTTTTTGTTGCAGCGGCAAGGATTGGCCCCACTACCCTCAGGACCACAACATGGATGTTGTCAAAACCCTCCGCCCGGGCGACTCGGGCAGCCATCGCAAAAGCGCATGCGGCAAACCGCTCTACACCCCCATCGCAACCATCCTCGACCCATACAAGGCATCAACCCCACACCACCGCGTCCTGCAAATGACCGAGAGCAACCCTGCCGTGGCCATTCGAGTGCATTATTAAGAACAGGCGTTGCGGCGGAAAACAAAAGCCGCAGGGTTGCCAATGGAGCCCGCAACTGAAGTTGTGGCTGATGCGGTACAACGATGCGGTTAAGATGGGATCGAGGGGCAGAATTGAGGACGGGCCCGCCGGAACGCGCCACAATCGCCAGCCACAATAATTACAAAACCATAGAGACAGCGCTCATGACCAGACCACTGCTTGACCTCGCCCAGGTACATCCCAACATTCAAAGCAAGCTGGGCGGCAACTACGCCGATACGCTTAAAGAAGTACAAGATGCCATTGCCAGCCATCACGTCGTGGTGGTGGGCATGAAGCAGAACCCGTTTTGCAAAAAAGTCAGAAAGCATCTGGACGGTGCCGGCGTCCGCTATCACTATCTGGAGTACGGCAGCTACCTCAAGGAATGGCACCGCCGCCTGGCGATCAAGATGTGGAGCGGCTGGTCAACCTTTCCGATGGTGTTTGTGGCCGGCCAGCTGATTGGTGGCAATCAGGAAACCGAGGCAATGCTCGCCTCTGGAGAGCTGGCCGCCAACGCAGAAGCCGGCTGATTACCCGGCACTACACTGGCGATAACGTTCGGCCCCTTATTACCGTAATGGGGCCGCTGTTATTCAATGGCAAGAACACTACCGTTCGCGGTGCTTGCTTTATGCCGCTCAGAGCATATAACCGGCCAGCGGCGGGTCGACCCGAACCGCGAAGGGAAGGCTAATTTCGTAAACGACGCCGCCAGTGCCAAAGCCGGCCGGTAGGCCATTGCGCAGGGCACGCTGACTAGCAACGTACAGGCGGCGACCATCGGGCGAGAACGCCGGGCCAGTAACCTCGGTGACGTTGGGGTCGCCGGGCAGCCTGAGCAGGGGGATGGTGCTGCGGTCGGGCAGCAGTACCATGGCACGCATGTCGCCGCCGTCCTCGACCACGACCATTTCGCCGTCCAGTGTCATGGTAATGTTATCGACCCCTGCCAGCGGCGGCTCTTCAGGGTCGACCGGAGAACCCACCGGGCCGTCAGCCGGGTTGTAGATACTTTCGATGGTGTTGCCGATAGTGTCGATTGCCCAGATGTTGTCGTCGCTCTTCGTTGAAAAAAACACAAATCCCGAGTGAAACCAGCAGCCTTCATTGCCCTCGAAGATGGTAGCGTCGTCGAGGTAGACCTCGCTCTGCGGGCGGCCGTCATCGATGGCATTGATCCAGCGGATAGGCACTGGCCCGAGACGGGCGGCCTCAATGCCGGCGTCAACGGCCAACACCTGCAGCAAGCCCTGCTGCCAGTCCGGCCGATCGCCGGCCGGCCAGGATGAGGCGCTCTCAAAAATCGTGCGGTAGAAGCGTTCATCGCCGGCCATATCTTCGGTGTGGTAGATGGCGCGGCCCTCCGGGTCGAGGGCAACCATTTCGTGGGCCTTGCGACCAAAGCGATCCAGCCGCAGAGGCTCACCACCGTCGCGCAGCGGGCTGCACTCAAACATATAGCCGTCGAGAATTTCTTCTCCGTTAACCCACGTTCCCCAAGGCGTGACGCCACCCGAGCAGTTGGTGGTGGTGTTGCGCTGTACCGGGTAGGCATCCACCAGGTTGCCGCTGGCATCAAAGCGCAGCGCGCTGACGCCGCCGCGCAGCAAGCCCAGCGATTCTACATGCTCCCGGGAGGTGCCGGGCAGCCCGGCGGCGCCACCGGTAGTGCTGTCGCGAACCTCACTGTTGGACACATAAATCCAGCCGCTATCGTCGGTTCGAAACACCGCGCCGCCGTCGGGGTCGGAGTGCCAGAGAAAGCCCGGATTGTCGGGTATCGGCGGCTCATTAAAAACCGCGACGACCCGCGAGCTGAACCCCGCAGGAAGTTGCACGCCGTTTTCGTCGGGGGCCTGTAGGGGACCGATATTGGCTAGGCGGCTGCGCAGCACGCCGACCGCCGAGCTGCTGCTACTGTTCCGACAAGCGCTCAGCCAACTCGCGGTGGCGAGACTGCCGGCGGAAAACAGCAGGTTGCGCAGGAAGGCTCGACGGGACTGGCCGCTGCGCTCAGCGGCTTCAAGGAGTGGGTTCATCAGTGACTACCTGCAGTGTTTGGCAAAGCCCGACCAACTCAGCTGGTGATGGAGTGACTCTGCCGTAATTGTTGTTATTGTATTGGAAACGATTCCAGCGCCAACGGTTATAGCGAAGTAACCATTCAATGGTCAAGCCTTAGCGCTCTGACGGCAGCGTTGCAACTGCCGCACTGCGACAGCTCATTGGCAAATGATTCGCCCCCCGCTTCGCCGTCGCCGCTATTGAATAATGTCCCGCCACTTGCGGCTGCGCCGGGCAACCAGCTTGACATAGGAACACACCGCCACCGCCTGCCAGCCATGCGTTTCAATGTATTCAAAGGTCTTTTCCACCAGCTCTTTGCCCACGCGGTGGCCGCGCAACTCGGACGGCACCTCGGCATGAATCAGATAGAGCTTGCCGTCCTGCTTGCGGTAGTTGACGGTCGCACACGGGCCGTTTTCCAGCGCCAGCACGAATTGCTGTTGCTGCGGACGGTGTTCGATTACCGTTGCTGCCATATCCCGTTTCCTGAACCGCTTGTGTGTGTTCAGCGGGCTCGCCATCGCGCCCCCGCCACGGTAATCACTTGCGGCCTGGGGCGGCCATTGCTACTACTTAGTAGGCCAGCTCGTCTTCGCTGATATCCATCAGCGCATCGGCACCGGCGAGCATCGCCGCCTTGTGGGTAGCGGTGCGCGGCAGCAGGCGCTGGAAGTAGAAGCGCGCGGTCTTCACCTTGCCGCGGTACAGGGCGTCATCCACACCGGCATCCAGCTTCTGCTGAGCCACTTCCGCCATTTGCGCCCAGATGTAAGCGAAGGCGATATAGCCGGAGTACATCAGGTAGTCGACCGAGGCCGCACCGACTTCATCGGCGTTATTCATCGCCTTCTCGCCCACCGCCATGGTGACCTCGCCCCACTCCTTGTTGAGCTCGGCCAGCGGGGCAATAAACTCGGCCATCGCCGCATTGTCTTTATGCGCTTCACAGTATTTGTGAATCATCTTGGTGAAATGGCGCAGCACTTCGCCGCCGCTGCCCATCACCTTGCGACCAATCAGGTCCAGCGACTGAATGCCGGTGGTGCCCTCGTATACCGTGGAGATACGGTTGTCGCGGGCGATACGCTCCATACCGTGCTCGCTGATATAACCGTGACCGCCAAACACCTGCATCCCCAGGTAGGTGACCTCCTGGGCGGTTTCGGTACAAAACGCCTTGGCGATCGGCGTCAGCAGCTCCAGCAATTTACCGGCGTGGGCCTGCTGCTCCTCATCGCCGTGCTTGGTCAAATCCACTTGCTGGGCCAGCCAGTAAATAAATGCGCGCTGGCCTTCGACAAAGGCTTTCTGGGTCAGCAGCATGCGGCGCACATCGGGGTGCACAATAATCGGGTCGGCGGGGCCATCGGGATTTTTCGGGCCGGTCAGCGAGCGCATTTGCAGACGTTCACGGGCGTAGTCGATCGCGCCCTGATAGGAAATTTCACCCATTGCCAGGCCTTGCAGAGCAGTGCCCAGACGCGCCGAGTTCATCAGTTTGAACATGATCTCCAAACCGCGATTTTCTTCACCGAGCAACACCGCGCGGGCGCCGTCGTAGTTCATCACGCAGGTAGCCGAGGCTTTCAGGCCCATTTTCTTTTCAATAGAGCCACAGGTGATGTTATTGAAGTCGCCCATTGAGCCGTCTTCGTTAACCCAGTATTTCGGCGCAATAAACAGCGACACACCCTTGGTACCTTCCGGCGCCCCTTCCACCCGCGCCAGGATGGCGTGAATGATATTGTCGGTCATATCCTGCTCGCCACCGGAAATAAAGATCTTGGTGCCCTGCAGGGTATAGGTGCCGTCATCGTTTTTGCTGGCCTTGGTGCGCAGCAGGCCCACGTCAGAGCCACAGTGCGACTCGGTCAGGCACATGGCACCCGCCCACTCGCCGCTGAGCAGCTTGGGCAAATAGCGCTGTTGCTGCTCTTCAGTACCACCGTTTAACAGGCAAGTCACCGGCGCCAGCGCCAGCCCGCCGTACATGCTGAACGCCCAGCTGGGGGCGCCAACCATTTCGCTAATCACCGAATTCAGCGAGCCCGGCAGCCCCTGACCACCCGCCTCGGCGGGAATACTCAGCCCCTGCCAGCCGCCTTCGCCCCACTGGCGAAACGCATCTTTGAAACCATCGGGGGTAGTCACCTTGCCATCGCTAAACGTGCAACCCTGCTCGTCGCCAATAGCGGCGATCGGGTTGACCACGTTTTCAGCAAACTTGGCACCCTCGCTGATAATGGCATCCATCAGATCGCTGCTGAGCTGTTCGCAGCCCTGCAATCCAGCATAGTGCTGCTCACTGTTGAGCAGATCTTTCAGGACAAAATCGATATCGCGCAGGGGGGCTTTGTAGTCGGCCATCTCAAACCTCACGGGGCTATAATTTGCAAAAAATGTCGCCGCAGCATAGCAGATAGGGCAGACCGCGTTATTAACATTGGGGGTCAAACCAAGAACAGATCGTGCTCACTCGCGCCAGATCGCCGCCATTTCGGCGCTGCTTAGCCGCTGCTGGCCAACCAGCTGTACGCGTAGGGTGGCAGCAATAGATCACCGCACTCGGCGGCAATCTCGGCGCCGCTCAGCAGCTCTCGCCAACACAAATCGGCATCCAGGTTAAGCTCCGAGATCGGCAGTGTTTGCGCCTCTGCCGTCAAATTATAGATCGCCAACAGCGTCTGTGGCGCCGCTTCCCCGGCGCGGCTCTCGCGGCGCAGGCCAAACAGCTTATCGCCCAAATGCAGCGGGTACTGGGCCGCATTGGGGTGAAACGCGGCTTGCTCGGCGCGGCGGGCAATCAATGCCTTCAGGGCCTCAAAAATCCGCCGTTGATGCCCGCCCTCGCCCAGCGCCTGCGCCAGTTCGTCGGCCTGCCATTGGTGGCGGTTGATGGCGCGATTGTGATTGCTATTGGCCACCCGCTTTTCATCATTGCCGGTGGCCAACAAGCTGTGGATATACAGCGCGGGGATGCCTTGCAGCGACAGCATCAGCGCGTGGGCACAGAGATAGCGCGCCTCCTGAAAGCCATCTTCGCCGGCGCCGCGACGGCGGCGCATGGCATCAAACAGGCTGATGTTAATTTCGTAGGGCCGGCTCTCGCCACTGCCCAGCGCCCGCCACGACACCAAGCCGCCGCTTTGCTGCATCAAACTCACCAGGGCATCCACTTCCTCGTCGGCCAGCAAGCCCTCTACCGGGCGCAGGCCGATGCCGTCGTGCGAGGCGATAAAATTAAAATAGGTGGTACCGTCCTGGGCCGCCGGCATGCCCATCATCCAGCGCGTCAGCGCCGAGCTGTCGGCACTGACCAGGGCGTGCAACAGTAGCGGCGGCAGCGAAAAGTTGTAGACCATATGGGCTTCGTTGGCATTGCCAAAATACGCCAGGTTCTCGCGCAGCGGGATATTCGTTTCGGTAATCAGAATGGCGTCGGGCGCGGCGTGCTCTATCAAGCTGCGCAGCAAGCGAACAATTTCATGGGTCTGAGCGAGGTTTAAACAGCTGCCGCCCACCTCCTTCCACAAAAAGGCCACGGCATCCAAACGAAAAATTCTCACCCCTTGGTCGAGGTAGTGGCGAATAATGCTGACAAACTCTAACAGCACCTCCGGATTGCGGAAATTGAGATCGACCTGATCGTGGCTGAAGGTACACCAGACATGGCGCTTGCCATCCAGGGTCTGCACTTCGGCCAGCAGCTCGCTGGTGCGCGGCCTGACCACCGCCGACAGGTCCCACTGCGGATCGGCTTCAACAAAGTAGTCCTTGCCCGGGTCGCGGCGCTGCTTAAAATTCTCAAACCACTGACTGCGGCTGGAACAGTGGTTAATCACCAGGTCGGCCATCAAATCAAAATCCCGGGCAATGGCGCTGATGTCCTGCCACTCCCCCAGCGCGGGGTTGACCGACACATAATTGATCACCGAAAAGCCGTCGTCCGAGCTCCAGGGATAAAACGGCAGAATATGCACACCGCTGATCACCCCTCGGCACTCGCGCCGCAAAAAGTCGTGTAGGGTATGCAGCGGCCACTCACCCTCTTTAAGCAGCGAGTCCCCATAGGTAATCATCAGACAATCGCGCTGGCTCCACAGATTCTTGTGGCGCTCGGGCATAAAGCAGCGCTGATCCAGCTCCATCAGCGCAATCATTCTCTCCAGCAGTGGCAGCGCGTCGCGCTCGGGGTAAATCTGCTGAAGCTGCGCGGCCAGGGTATCGCGCAGGTGTTGCAGAGCCGTCGCGACCGTCATGCGCCGTACTCATCGGTGTCCGCCGCCACCGCCGCCAGCAGCTCTGCCGGCAACTGCGGCTCGGCGCTGCACACCCGATTCCAACTGGGTATAAATGGGGTTTCCATCGGATTGTCCAAAAAGGCATTGCCCGCCTTGACGATATTGCCGGCAAACAGCTCCACCGCCTCCTCTTCGCGATGCAGGTCCAGGTCCAGGCCGTTCATCACCGCGTCATTGCGATAGCTTTCAACAAAATCCAGCGCCACGCGGAAATAGGTCGCCTTGATCGAACGAAAGGTCTCGCTGTTAAACACCACCCCGGTGGTCGCCAGCTTGCGGAAAATGGCCTTGGAAATATCGATCGACATCTTCGACAGGCCGCCAGCATCGTTGTCGGCCGACAGCGACTGGTGCTTGTGGTCGTAGGCATCGGCGATATCCACCTGGCACAGGCGGTTGGTGGAATAGTTGCGGTACATCTCCGACAACACGCCGATTTCCAAGCCCCAGTCACTGGGAATACGCAGATCATTGAGTACATCGCGACGCATCGAAAACTCGCCGGACAGGGGGTAGCGGTAGCTATCGAGATACTCTAGATAATCCAGGTCGCCGAAGATTTTTTTCAGCGAGCGAATCAGCGGCGTGACCAGCAGCCGGCTGACCCGGCCATTCATCCGGCCGTCCGCCACCCGCGCATAAAAACCCTTGCAGAACTCATAGTTAAACCCCGGATTGGCCACCGGATAAAACAGCTGGGCCAGCAAGCGTCGGTCGTAGGTCAGAATATCGCAGTCGTGCAGAGCGATGGCCTCGCTGCGGTCAGAGGCCAGCACATAGCCCATGCAGTACCACACATTGCGCCCCTTGCCCGCTTCCATGGGCGCCAGCCCCCGCGACTGCAGGCGGGCATCCAGTGCCCGCAGGCGCGGGCCGTCATTCCACAGCACGCGGTGGCGCTGGGGCAGGCGACTGAAAAACTTCAGCGCGTGGCGGTACTGGGCCTCGTCGGCCTGATCCAGGCCAATGACCACCTCTTCCAGGTAGGGCACCTTGGCGATTTCATCAATAATATGCCCCAGCGCCGGCCCTTCCAGCTCGGAAAACAGCGACGGCAGCACCAGCGCCATCGGCCGGTGACGCGCAAAGCCGCTGAGCTCCGCCTCCAGCTCCGCCACCGGTCGATCAACAAGATTGTGCAGGGTAGTGATAATGCCGTTCTGATAAAAATCCGCCATAACTCGGTCCTTGTTATTTATTTTAAGTGCCGCTGTCCGCGGTGGGCGCCGCCCGGCTCCCTATAGCCACGCATTTTTTGTGCCGCTTTACTCTTCGTCCAACAGGTCCAGCAAACTGCGATTCCAGCCCGCCGGGCCCTCCTGCTCGCTCAGCCACACTCTCCCGCGGGGCGCGGGAATCGACGGCGGCGCGTGGCTGGGCGAACGTATCACCACCGCCTCGTCGGCCAGCGCCAGCATCGGCACATCATTGCCGCCGTCACCCAGCGCAATGCACCGCGGCGTCGGGCAGTCGGCCAGCAGTTGCGGGGCCAACCACTGCATGGCGCAGCCCTTGTCGCAGTGATCACTGATATGCACAAAGCGGCCACCGCGCTGGGCGCGCAAACCCTCGGCCCGCAGACAGTCCTCAAACTGTCGCCACGGCCCCTCACCGCCCCGCCAGACAATGGGCTCGGAATAGTCGCGCTGCAGGGCCAGCTCCGCCTCATTTTGGTGCAAGCCAGTCAGGGCGCACAGCCCCTCGACATCCATGTCGGCAAAGCCTTGAAAGTCGAAGCCCCGCTCGCGACGCCAGCGCTGCAGCAGGGGCAAAAACTCACTGCGCGGTCGCGCCAGGGCCTTCACACGCCCCCAGCGCCCGCTGGCCAGCGACGGCGGGCCGGCCTCGGGAAATATCACCGCCGCGCCGTTCTCCACAATATAGGGATAGGGGTTAGCCAGCTGCCGGCGCAGCTTAGCGATCTCCGCCGCCGTTTTACTGCTGTTTAGGACCAGCGGGATACTCCGCCTAGCCAACAGTGCCAGGGCCTCGCCAGCCGCCGCAAAGCTGTAGTTGTGGTGATCGAGCAAACTGCCGTCAAGATCGGTAAATACCACTGTCGCGCGGGCCATCACCCCTCCTCCCGATAATAGACCGCGGTGATTTCACGCTGCGCATCCAGGCACATACGCGCGTCGGCCAGTGCCGGCAAGACCGCCAGAGCATGGCGACTAAGGCGCTCGTAATGACTGATAAAGCGCCGCAACTGTTCGGCATTCATAAACTGCGCCGCGCGATCATCGCCACGGCGCTGCGCCAGCTTCTGTTCCTGCTCACCCCGCCAGCGCGCGACGCAGTCAAAGCTGGGGGCCTGCAGCATTAACAGGTAGTCAATCTCGGCAAACAGTCCTTGATAGGCGCCCGCCAATTGCCCGTTCACCCAGCTTCGCCACTGGCCGTCTGCGTCTTCCTCTGCCTCCAGAGCATTTACTGGCGCGACCAGCTCAGCCGGCGCTTGCGGTGGCACGCCCAGACACCAGCCCTCAAAAATAACCAGATCCGCTGCCGCCACTTGCGGCCAGTCGGCGTCCGCCAGCGGCTCGTCGCGGGCCTTATCAAACCGCGGCAGAGCGCAGGGCCAACCCGCGCGCAGAGCCGCCAAGGTAGTGCGAGCCAAAGGCGTATCGTGGGTGCCCGGCACACCTCGGGTGGCGAGCAAGGGGTGCCGGCGCTGCGCCAAGCGGCGGCGATCCGCTGAGGATAAGTAAAAATCATCCAGTGACACAGAGGCGATATTCAGGCCGTGGTGGCGAGTCAAATACCACTGGTAAAACGCCGCCAGGGTCGATTTGCCACTGCCCTGGGCGCCCTGTATTCCCAGCACTTTCAGGTCGTCGCCGCGCTGCGCCAACAAGCGCTCGATAAACGGCAAGAAAACCCCCTCAACCTGCCGGCGATAACTCTGCGGCAGTGATTCGCGCTGTAAAAAATCGTCTAAGCCCGCAAGCTGAAAAGACAAGACCACCCTCCTATATGCCGCCGCACACTATCCGGGCACAAGCGCGCCCTCTATCAGCTTAGGCTATATATCAAGCAGGTTTCTTGCCAAATAATCTTAGTAAAAGAGAAAAGTGCGGGGAGAGAGAACGGGCCGAAGAATATCGACCCGAAACGACACATCGATCAGTGTACGTGGCCGTGGGCGATCTCTTCTTCGCTCGCCGCACGCACCTCGGCAATGCTGACGTCAAAGTGCAGAGTTTGGCCTGCCAGTGGGTGATTGGCATCGACGGTGACATTCTCGTCATCGACCGCTTTAACCACAACCATCTGCATCTGGCCACCTTCGCCCTGTGCCTGAAACTGCATACCGACTTCGATCTGCTCTACGCCCTGAAAAGCAGCGCGTGGCACAGCCTGAATTAATTCAGGGTTGAGCTCGCCGTAGGCATCGCCCGGTTGCACAGTCACTTTCAACTCGTCACCCGCCGCTTTACCTTCCAGCTCGCGCTCCAAGCCGGGGATAATGCCACCGTGGCCATGCAGATAAGCCAGCGGATCCTGGCCTTTAGATGAATCGAGTTCAACACCGTTGTCATCGGTGAGGGTGTAGTGAAATGCCACCACGCAATCGTTGGCAATGTTCATGGGAACCTCCCGTTAAAATGAGCCGGCAAGCATGACAGCTTTGCACGGCGAGGTCACGCCAACAGCTGCAATCCCGGTGATATTCGCCAAAGTTGTAGGCTTAACTCAGAAGTTCCCTCCCCTTGCCGGGCGACTTTTGACAAGCGCCGGGAATCCGCAACGCGGTGCAGGGGCGGCTAGCACACGGCGCGCCCGGCCGCCGACAAGCGGCATATTTACCCCCGCGGCCAAACTGCGCCACCCAGGAAAAGCACGCTTAGCAGCGCCTATGGGGCTTAACCCTGGCCTTGCAGCTGCTCACGCAGCCACTGGCAGGCGCGCTCTCGCTCCGAAAACAGTTCCAGCCGCAGAGCATGTTTGCGAGGCAGCGAACGTATGGTGTCAAAAATCATATCGCTGCGCCGCGAGTGGCGCACGATGGCAATGGCACATAATCCCGGCTCACTGCCAATATCGGCCTGAGCTTCAAACTGCATAGAAAAATCCAGACTGCCGGTCACTAACAGCGCGTAGCGCCGGGGACCACTGCTCGCCAGCCACAGGCGAAGTTCAGCTAGCGCATTTAGGTCAATTTCACTGCCCCGATCGACGACCAGTTCGACGATGTCGCCGTCGCGGCGCACACCGGCATAACTCAACCTCCACATTGCGCCCTCCTGGCCCAAAGCGGCTAGTTTAGGCGGCGCGACTATCAGGAAAAATAAGTAGTTGTCTCTAATCCAAAAATCACCGCCGCAGCCGACCCGGTTTTACGCGCCCCAGAGGGAGGAGCCGCATCATCGCCAAGGGCATGGCTTCAGGGCGTGATCGACGCCCGTCAAAATGCAGGGCCTTGCACCGCCAAACGACGATACCAATGCGCCTTACAAGGCACTGGCGCAATTCTCAGCTTAACCGTGTTCAATCATCTCCTGGCCCATTTCAACAATGCGGCGGCGCAGCCAAATATGGCCGGGATCGTGCTGCAGCAGTGGACTCCAGGCCAACTTGAGCTCAATAGGAATAATCATAAACGGCGGCTTGCGCACCGCCAGACGCGGATCATCGGCGTACAGCTTGGCGACCTGCGTCGGCAGGGTCGCGATCAAATCCGGGTGGCGCGCCAGCAGCGCCGCCACTTGGTAATGGCGGGTAAATACACGGATCTGCCGCTCGTGGCCGACTTCAGCCAGCGCCTCATCCACCCAGCCCAGACGCTGGCTGTCGCGGTGGCTCATACCGCGACCGACCCCCATGCCGGTTTTACTCACCCAGATATGCGGCGCGGCGAGAAAGGCGTCCATATCAAAATTTTCCAGGGCCGAGTTCTCACTGCTCATCAAGCAGGAAAAACTGTCGCGCCACACCGTGGCCTGGTGAAAGGACTGGGGCAGACGGTCAAAGCGGTTGACCGCCATATCAATCTTGCCCTGCTCCAGATCCTGAAAGGTCACATCTGAGGGCGTGAGAATATCCAGGGTAATATTCGGTGCCTCGTCACGCAGCTTGAACAGCAGGCGGGTCAGCAACGTAGACTCAGCATAGTCACTGGCCATGACGCGGAAAACCCGCGTACTTTTAGTGACTTCAAAATCGGAGACCGGCAGCACCGCCTGCTCCACCGAGGACAGAATATTGCGCACCTGCGGCTGCAGTTCCAGCGCCCGCTCGGTGGGCGTCATCCCCTCACTGGTGCGCACCAGCAGAGGGTCGTTGAACAGGTCGCGCAAGCGGCGCAGGCCATTGCTCAGTGCCGGCTGGGTAATCCCCAGTTGCTCGGCGGCCCGCGTGACATTTTTTTCGCGCAACAGCACGTCGAGATAGACCAACAGATTCAGGTCGATACGCGATAGATTCATGGCGCTGATAGCTCCGCTAAATAGTATAATACGGCGTGATTATGGGCAGTTTTTCACCACTTCGCCAGCACAAGGGTTTGTTAGCAGGCAAAAAAAAGGCCCGGTAGAACCGGGCCAAGCCTCACTGACAGGAAATCGTTGAGGACCGAAGTCCTTAAGCGCCGTGCTTCGCTTTGTATTCGATACGGCGGCGGTGCAATACTGGTTCTGTGTAGCCACTGGGTTGCTTGACACCTTCAAAAACCAGCTCGCAAGCGGCCTGGAAAGCCACACTATCGTCAAAGTTGGGCGCCATATTGCGGTAGCTTGCATCGCCGGCATTCTGGCGATCAACAACCGCTGCCATCCGCTGCATAGTTTCCATTACCTGCTCTTCACTGCAGATGCCGTGGCGCAACCAGTTGGCGATGTGCTGACTGGAAATACGCAGTGTCGCGCGGTCTTCCATTAGGCCGACATCGTTAATATCGGGCACTTTTGAGCAGCCCACGCCGGCGTCTATCCAGCGCACCACATAACCGAGGATGCCCTGGGCATTGTTATCCAGTTCGCTCTGGATCTCTTCGGCGCTCCAGTCGGTGTTCTCGGCGACCGGGATTGTCAGAATATCTTCCAAAGCGGCGCGCTGGCGATCAGCCAGCTGCTCTTGCTGGCTGCGCACATTCACTTCGTGGTAGTGCATTACGTGCAGGGTGGCCGCCGTGGGCGAAGGCACCCAGGCACAGTTGGCGCCAGCTTTAGGGTGGCCAATTTTGGCTTCCATCATCTGCGCCATTTCGTCGGGCATGGCCCACATGCCCTTACCGATTTGCGCCTTGCCGCTGAGACCACAGGCCAGACCGATATCGACGTTCCAGTCTTCGTAGGCCTTGATCCAAGCCTGTTGCTTCATGTCCGCCTTGCGGACAAAAGCGCCGGCTTCCATGCTGGTGTGGATTTCATCACCGGTGCGATCCAAAAAGCCGGTATTGATAAAGATCACGCGTTCACTGGCGGCGGCAATACAGGCCTTTAGGTTAACCGTGGTACGGCGCTCCTCATCCATGATGCCTATTTTCAGGGTATTGCGAGCCAGACCCAGAGCGTCTTCAACGCGGCCAAACAGCTCGGCGGCAAAAGCCACTTCTTCGGGGCCGTGCATTTTCGGCTTAACGATGTAAACGCTGCCGGTACGTGAGTTGCTCAGGCTGCCAGTCTTTTTCAAGTCGTGCATGGCCGCCAGTACGGTGACCATGGCGTCCATAATGCCCTCAGGGATTTCGTTGCCCTGTGCATCGATAATCGCGTTATTGGTCATCAGGTGACCGACGTTGCGCACCAGCAGCAAGCTGCGGCCGTGCAGAACTTTTTCGCCGCCGTTGGGCGCGGTGAAGACGCGGTCTTCAGCCATGCGACGGGTCTGCTCTTTGCCACCTTTACTAAAGGTTTCGCTGAGGTTGCCCTTCATCAGGCCCAGCCAGTTGCTGTAGGCCACGCACTTGTCTTCAGCGTCTACCGCGGCAACCGAGTCTTCACAGTCCTGAATGGTGGTCAGGGCAGATTCCAGACAAACATCTTTCACCTGAGCGGCATCGGTTTTGCCAATCGGGTGGCTGCCGTCAATCTGAATATCAATATGCAGGCCGTTGTTAACCAACAGGATATTGCTGGGCGCAGCGGCATCGCCGATATAACCGGCAAATTTTTCCGGCGCTTGCAGACCGGTGCTGGCGCCATTGGCCAGGCTAACAACCAGACTGCCATTTTCTACTTTGTATGCCGTGGCATCGGCGTGGCTGCCTTCAGCCAGGGCAACATGCTTGTCGAGGAAGGCCTTGGCATAAGCGACAACTTTCTCACCGCGAACCGGGTTGTAAGCGCCAGCGCGCTCGGCACCGCCCTCTTCAGAAATCACATCGGTGCCGTACAGGGCATCGTAGAGGCTGCCCCAACGGGCATTGGCAGCGTTCAGGCCAAAGCGGGCATTCATCACCGGCACTACCAGCTGCGGGCCAGCCAGGGTGGCGATCTCTTGGTCGACGTTTTCAGTGGTAATGGCGAAATCGGCAGGCTCGGGCAGCAGATAACCCAGCTCTTCCAGGAAAGCTTTATATGCCGCCATATCCGGCTTACCAGGATTGGCGCGGTGGTAGTCGTCAATCTTGGCCTGAATCTCGTCTCGCTTGGCGAGCAGGGCTTTGTTCTTGGGCGCCAGATCAGCGACAATCGCGGCCAGCGCAGACCAGAACGCATCGGGCTCGACACCGGTACCCGGGGCAACTTGCTCATTCACCAGACGGTACAAGACCTCGGCAATCTGAAGACCACTGTGTTCTACCCGGTTGATTTGCTGCGCGGACATCTGCCACTCCTTCTAGCGTCGGTGAGTCTAAAAACCGCCCTTAATAATAAGAAGCATGAATGTTATCGGCTAACACATGCAAAACAGAGATAACGGCCTAGGTGGACATCCTAGCTACCCGCCAATAATTTCACAAATATATCCACATTATGCTTGTTATTCATTTATTAAATAATGGATGGCCGGCAGGCCCCGCAGCAATATATTAATATAGGAATTGCTTCCACAAGCGAACCAGCACAACACCCCATCAATATTTCCAGTGAAAATACCGAATATAGAGTCTATAAATTAGAAAAATCAATATGCCGCGAGTAAACTAGCCAGCGTTAAACCACCCACTGCAATGAAAAAGGGACCGCATATGTCATCGTTAGAAGCAGACATCCAATCCATCGCCGGACTTAAAGAGCAAGCCGGCAGCCCATGGGATGCTATCAACCCCGAATCTGCCGCGCGCATGCGTGCTCAGAACAAATTCAAAACCGGTCTGGACATTGCCAAGTACACCGCTGGCATCATGCGTCGCGACATGGCCGAGTTCGACAAAGACAAAACCAAGTACACTCAGTCTCTGGGCTGCTGGCACGGTTTTGTTGGTCAGCAAAAGCTGATCTCTATCAAAAAGCACTTCGGCTCAACTGAACGTCGCTACCTCTACCTGTCTGGCTGGATGGTTGCCGCACTGCGCTCTAGCTTCGGTCCTCTGCCCGACCAGTCTATGCACGAAAAAACCGTTGTTGCCGACCTGGTAAGAGAGCTGTACACCTTCCTGCGCCAAGCTGACGCACGCGAGCTGGGCGGTCTGTTCCGCGAGCTGGACGCTGCACGCGAAGCTGGCGACAGCGCCAAAGAAGCTGAAATTCAAAGCAAAATCGACAACCACGAAACCCACGTTGTGCCCATCGTTGCCGACATCGATGCCGGTTTCGGTAACGCTGAAGCGACTTACCTGATGGCCAAGCAAATGATCGAAGCCGGTGCTTGCTGCCTGCAGATCGAAAACCAGGTTGCCGATGAGAAGCAGTGTGGTCACCAGGACGGCAAAGTAACCGTTCCCCACGCCGACTTCCATGCCAAGCTGCGCGCACTGCGTTACGCATTCCTTGAGCTGGGTGTTGATGACGGTGTTATCGTTGCACGTACCGACTCTGAAGGCGCTGGCCTGACTAAAGAGATCGCTGTTGTTCGCGAACCAGGCGACCAGGGTGACGTTTACAACTCCTTCCTGGATTGCGAAGAAGTTTCTCCAGAAGACACTGCTGAAGGTGATGTACTGATCAGCCGCAACGGCAAGCTGGTTCGTCCTAAGCGTCTGCCTTCCGGTCTGTACCAGTTCCGCCAGGGCACTGGCCACGAGCGTTGCGTATTTGACTGCATCGAAGCCATCAACGCTGGCGCTGACCTGCTGTGGATCGAAACTGCCGTACCAACTGTCCACGAAATCAAGGGCATGATGGACGAGATTCGCAAGGTTCACCCTGATGCGAAACTGGTTTACAACAACTCGCCTTCGTTCAACTGGACGCTGAACTTCCGTCAGCAGACTTACGATGCATGGGCGGCTGAAGGCAAAGACGTTTCCGCTTACGACCGCGCCAACCTGATGTCTGCTGAGTACGACGACTCTGAACTGTCTGCTGCGGCTGATGCACGTGTACGTACCTTCCAGGCAGATACTGCCCGCGAAGCAAACGTATTCCACCACCTGATCACTCTGCCGACTTACCACACTACAGCACTGTCTGTAGACAACCTGGCGAAAGAGTACTTCGGTGACAAAGCGATGCTGGGTTACGTTGAAGGCGTACAGCGCAAAGAGATCCGTCAGGGTATCGCCTGCGTTAAGCACCAGAACATGGCTGGCTCCGACCTGGGCGACGACCACAAAGAGTACTACGCAGGTGAAATGGCGCTGAAAGCCGGCGGTGAGAAAAACACCTCTAATCAGTTCGGCTAATCTGAACAAGTGTTAAGCAAAGTGCCCTGCAATTAGCGACACGCAGGGCACAGCGCACTTGCGAACATAAAGGCGACACCTTTAAAAGGGGTCGCCTTTTTTGTGGACAGAATCATCTTAATCAGCGAATCGCAGGCCTTTTAGAGCCCGCCGAGATATTGCTAAGCTGTGCAAAGCTTCCCTAAACTTCTAGATGCCTTCCATCTCAAACCGACTGTGTAACTTCGACTATGACTGACACACCAGATTTTCTTAAAGATGCTAGCGCTTTATTAAGCGAACAGGGCTTTACCACCAGCAGCACTTGGTATCACGGTACCTCTTCGGCTCTGGTTGACGCCATCATGGAACAGGGCTTAAAACGCTCCGGCGACAAGGCACTGAAACAAGCCGCAAAACAAACCATGGCCACTATCGGCAATAGCTATGCCGAATCCATTGAGCCGGTCTTTTTAACGCAGAGCAAAGAGTTAGCTTTTTACTGGGCCGAGCAAACCGTAAGAGAGCGCAGCGTCCGGTTTCAAGGCAAGGAACAGCCGGTTGTACTTGCGGTAACACTTCCTGAAGAATTGAATACCAAAGTTAAACCCGATGTGGGCGCCGCCAGCTTATTGTTAGTCGAAGAGGGCGAGAAATTTATGGCTTATCTGGCAGGTATTTACCAAGCTAACCAGTTCGACGCGCCCGAAATAGACCTGATGAAAGCCGACCGCTTAGAGTACTTAAATAAATTGGGCATGGCGTATTACGATGCGGATATTAGTGCATCATATCTCAATGTAGTCACAGGCTAAGCCCAGACCCAAGCTGAACAATTAATTCCATGCTCAGCGCCAACCCTACCGCTTCGAGCCCCGGAGGAAAATCATGCCCATCTCTACACCCGATCTCTGCGACGAATTCGGCGACGACGTCCGCGTTCTTGAACTGCCCCTACGCCACTACGGTGCCACACGCAATTTTGGCGGCGAAGTAGTCACCGTTAAATGTTTTGAAGACAACTCTCTGGTTGCCGAGCAGGTAAAACAGCCGGGTGAAGGCCGGGTATTAGTCGTTGATGGCGGCGGCTCGGTGCGGCGCTCACTGCTGGGCGACAACCTGGCCGGCGCCGCAGTTAAGAATGGCTGGAGCGGTATTATCATTTACGGCTATTTGCGCGATGTCGAAGAGATAGCACCAATGCCTCTGGGCGTCCTGGCGCTGGGCAGCGTGCCGCGCAAAACGGAAAAACGCAACGAGGGCCAGCTAAATGTTGCCCTGCATTTCGGCGGCACCCACATTCAAGCCGGCGACTATGTTTACGCCGACGACACCGGTGTTATCTTCTCTGCCAAAGCACTGGTAAGCTAAGCCTCAAACCGGGCGCCCCAGGGTGCCCGGCAAACAGAATAACAAGGGGAATACGATGAAACTGGGACTTCTACTAGGTTACTCCGGCAAGCAACTAAAGTTGCCGATGGACGATATCAAACACGCCGAGTCGTTGGGCTTTGACTCTGTCTGGACCGCCGAAGCCTACGGCTCCGATGCCGTCAGCCCGGCGGCATGGATTCTGGCGCAAACTGACAAAATCAAAGTCGGCACCGCCATCATGCAAATGCCGGCGCGCAGCCCTGCGATGACCGCCATGACCGCCATGAGCCTGGACTCACTGTCCGGCGGACGCTTCATCGTCGGCCTTGGCGCCTCCGGCCCACAGGTCGTGGAAGGCTGGCACGGTGTGCCCTACGGCAAACCCGTGACCCGCACCCGCGAATATATCCAGATTATGAAACAGATCTTCGAACGCCAAGGCCCGCTGGAATTTGACGGCAAGATGTACCAGATCCCCAACAAGGGTGAAGGCACTACCGGCCTGGGCAAGGCGCTGAAATCGATTCTGCACGGCGACCCCAATATCCCCATTTACACCGCCTCGATCACCCCCGCCGGCGTTGCGGCCTCGGCGGAAGTGGCCGACGGCGTCTTCCCCGTATGGATGAGTCCCGACAAGTATTCAGTGCTGGAGCCCGCCATTAACAAAGGCCTGGAAAAGAGCGGCCGCACAAAAGCCGACTTTGATGTCGCGCCCTTTGTTGGCGTCATTATGGACGACAACCTCGACGGCTGCCGCCACTTCATCAAGGACTTCCTGTCGCTGTATATCGGCGGCATGGGCGCCAAGGGCAAAAACTTCTACACCGACTACGCCACTCGCATGGGCTACGGCGATGCCGCCGAGAAGGTTCAAGACCTGTACCTGGCGGGCAAAAAAGATGAGGCCCGGGAAGCCGTACCCAACGAGCTGGTCGATGAAGTCGCCCTGGTGGGCCCCGAGGCACGCATCCGCGAGCGCGCCAAAGACTGGAAAGCCGCCAACCAGCGCGGCGAGGTCGGCACCATGATCCTCAACTGCCAGCAGGCCGAGGCCCGCGAAGTGATGGCTGACTGCTTCCTATAGATCGCAAACCGGGAGTATCCCACCCCCGCCGCCCGACTTCGCTTTTACGGCAAAGTCGGGCAAACTCTCCAGCACTGCCCTCGCCGATGTAACAGGACCCGATACGCAATGACCGCCGTCACCCGCCGCCTCGCCATGGCCATACTCAATGGCTTTGACGCCTTTTTCGCCGAGTTTAAAAATATCACTCTCGGCGCCCAGGCCCGCTTTGAGGCCGCCGACTGGCACGGCTCGCAGCGGGCCATGCGCGCCCGACTGGAACTGTGGAAGCAAAAACGCTCCATCGTTGCCGAAGCGGCCTACACCATCACCGGGGGGAGCGTGGAAAACCGCGACCATTGGGAAATTGCCAAGCAAGAGTATGCGGAGCTTATCCAGAACCACGACAACTACGAGATCGCCCAGTCCTTCTTCAATTCGATCTACTGCCACGTATTCAAGCACGAAAAAATCCGCGACCTACATACTTTCGCGACCACCCCGGTCGGCCATCGCGGCCCCATCGACAGCGACTCAATCCTGCGGCGCTACCGCTTCGACGGCAATAACGCCGCCGACATCGTTCGCCAACTGCTCAATAACTGCGAATTCAATATCCCCTGGGAGGACCTCGACCGCGACATCAGCTTCATCATGCATGAAGTCAATCAGCAGCTGATGCCCCGAGTCCCCGAGGGCGGTGACGACATCTGGGTAGAAACCCTGGAGTCACTGTTTTTCCGCAATAAGGCCGCCTACCTGGTCGGCCGGGTCTACAGCGGCAACTTCAGCAAGCCCTTTGTACTGCCCATTCTGCACTCCGAGGAGCGCTCGCTGTTTGTCGACACCCTGCTGCACGACCCCGACGACATCTCGATCCTGTTCAGCTTCAGCCGCAGCTACTTTATGGTCGACGCCTCCATTCCCTCGGAATACGTCGCCTTTCTGCGCCGCTTGATGCCGCACAAAGAAGTGTTTGAACTGTACAACGCCCTGGGCATGCCCAAGCACGGCAAGACTGAGTTCTTTCGCTTTGCCGTCAATGAAACCGTCAACAGCGAAGCACCCTATGTGATCGCGCCGGGCATCAAGGGCATGGTAATGCTGGTATTCACCCGCCCCGATTTCGGCTACGTATACAAAGTCATCAAGGACAAATTCACCCCACCCAAGGAAATGAGCCGGGAACACGTCAAAAAGTGCTACAGCCTGGTAAAACGCTGGGATCGCGGCGGCCGTATGGCCGACACCCAGGAATTCAACAACCTGGCCTTTGACCGCCGCCGCTTCTCCGATGAACTGATGGCCGAACTCTACAAAGAGGCGCCCTCGCTGATCGAAGAACACGGCAATGTGTTGATCCTTAAGCACGTGTATATCGAGCGCAAGATGATTCCGCTCAACCTCTACCTGAAAGACTGCAACGAACAGCAGCTGTACAGCGTGATGGACGAGTATGGCAGCGCCATCAAGCAGCTGGCCGCCGGCAACATCTTCCCCGGCGACATGCTGCTGAAGAACTTCGGCGTTACCCGCCACGGCCGCGTGGTGTTCTACGACTACGACGAAATCTGCCCGCTGACCGACTGCAATTTCCGCAGCCTGCCGGAGCCCAAAACCGAGGAGCAGGCCATGGCCACCCAACCTTGGTACGAGGTGAATCCCGAGGATGTCTTCCCGGAGGAATTCCGGCTGTTTTTCTCGGGCAACCAGCGCGCCAAAAAAGTCTTCGACGAGCTGCACAGCGACCTCTACGACCCGGCATACTGGCGAGAGCTGCAAGACAAGATTCGCGCCGGCTACGTCGCCGACGTATTCCCCTACCGCAAGAAGCAGCGCTTCCAGCAACGACCACACTGAGCCCACAAACAAAAACGGCGCCATCTCGCGCCGTTTTTGCTGCCGCTCTTTCAGCCCACGCGACTCACTACTGCTCCAACAGAAAGGTTACCGGACCGTCGTTGACCAGGCTGATCTGCATGTCGGCGCCAAACTCACCGCTGGCCAGTTTACTGTGCCGCGCCTCCAGCCAGACCAGCGCATGGTCGTAGAGCTGCTTCGCCCGCTGCGGCTCTGCGGCGGTTGAAAACCCAGGCCGGCGCCCCTTGCCGGTCTCGGCAGCCAGCGTAAACTGCGACACCAGTAACAAGCCGCCATCAACATCTCTAAGCGAGCAATTCATGCGCCCTTGCTCGTCAGCAAACACGCGATAGTTCAGCAAGCGCTCCAGTAATTTTTCCAGCACCGACTCATCGTCCGCTTTCTCAATACCGAGAAATACCAGCAACCCCTGGTCAATTTCGCCGATACAACTGCCGTCGACGTCCACACGGGCGCTGCGCACCCGCTGCAATAAGGCTTTCATCGCTTTCCTGTATTACTGTTGATTCGCTGAATCGCCGCGCCGCGCTCAGGCGCCTTCGCCGGAAAACTGCCGCACCAAGACCTCGGCAATCTCATCGGTCGCCTTCACCAAGGCATCACTCATGCTCGGCTCAAACGCCGAGTGACCGGCATCGCGCACCACAAACAACTCGGCACTGGGCCAGCGTTCGTGAAGGCTCACGGCATTGTCCAAAGGGCAAATCATATCGTAGCGGCCGTGAACAATCACCGCCGGAACCTCTGCCAGCGCGGCCATATTGCCCAGCAAGTTATTTTCTTGAAGGTAGGGGTCACTGCGGAAAAAATGATTTTCGATGTGCGACATCGCCACCGCGGTGTGGGTGTCGAGCAAATGCTCCTCAACGTCATGGTTAGGCCGCAATGTAGAGCAGCGCGCCTCCCAGTGACACCAGGCCTTGGCCGCCGACATTTTCGCCAACTCATTATCACCGTGCAGCTGGCGATGGTAGGCGTCTATCCAGCTTTCGTCGGCGCGGCGATTCGCCACCTCGTCAAACTCCTGCCAGTAGTCGGGAAAGATACGGCTCGCCCCACCCTCGCAGTAAAACCAGCGCAGGTCCTCTGGCCTGGCGAGAAAAATCCCCCTCAGCACCATGGCCAGCACCCGCTGGGGGTGGGCCTGGGCATAGGCAAGGCTCAGCGTCGATCCCCAGGAGCCGCCGAACAGCACCCAGTGATGAATACCCAAAAACTCGCGAATGGCTTCAATGTCGTCGATCAGCGCCAACGTGTTGTTGCTCAACAGGCAGGCATGGGGCTCAGAGCGCCCACAGCCGCGCTGATCAAAGAGAATGATGCGATAAATTTCCGGATCAAAAAAACAGCGGGACTTGGGACTACTGCCCGCACCGGGACCACCGTGCACAAACAGCACCGGAATCCCCTCGGGGTTGCCGGATTCTTCAAGATACAGAACGTGCGGGGACTGCACCGCCAGGCGGTGGGTCTGATAGGGTTTGATATCGGGATAGAGTGCCTGCATACCTCGCACCTGGATCGATTAACTACTGATCCTCAGTGTAGCGCAGTAGGGGGCGGGCTGCCGCCCCCAAAGTCCCTTATAGACTTACTTGCCGGCGCGCTTGCGCTCGTTTTCCTTGAGCAACTTCTTGCGCAGGCGAATGCTCTTCGGCGTCACTTCCACCAATTCGTCATCCTCGACAAACTCCAGCGCCTGCTCCAGGGTGTGAACCACCGGCGGAGTCAGGGTCAGCGCTTCATCGGTGCCCGAAGCGCGCACGTTGGTCAGCTGCTTGCCCTTGGTGGGGTTAACCACCAGGTCATTGCCGCGGCTGTGCAGACCGATAATCTGACCTTCGTAGACTTCTTCGGCGTGGCCGAGGAACAAACGGCCGCGATCCTGCAGGTTGAACAGACCGTAGCTCAAGGTCTTGCCCTTCACCATCGACACCATTACGCCGTTTTGGCGTTTGGCCATTTCGCCGCCCTTCACCTCACCGTAGTGATCGAACACGGTGGTCATAATGCCACTGCCCGATGTCAGGGTGAGGAACTGGCCGCGGAAACCAATCAAGCCGCGTGCCGGTGCGATAAACTCCAGCTTAACGCGACCCTTGCCGTCAGGTTCCATATTGGTCATTTCGGCTTTGCGCAGGCCCATCTCTTCCATTACCGAGCCCTGGTGCTGCTCTTCAACGTCGATCACCACCTGCTCGTAAGGCTCTTGCAACACGCCGTCGATTTCTTTTTGTACCACTTCCGGACGCGACACACCCAGCTCAAAGCCTTCGCGGCGCATGGTTTCGATCAGTACTGACAGGTGCAATTCGCCGCGACCTGAGACCTTGAATTTGTCCGGGGTCTCACCCTGCTCAACACGCAGCGCCACGTTGTGGATCAGCTCTTGTTCGAGGCGGTCTTTGATATTACGGGTGGTAATAAACTTGCCTTCCAGACCAGCAAACGGCGAGTCGTTAACCTGGAAGGTCATGCTCACGGTCGGCTCATCAACGGTCAGCGCGGGCAGTGCCTCGGGCTGCGCCGGCGAACAGATCGTGTCGGAAATATTCAGACCTTCAATGCCGGTAATACACACAATGTCGCCGGCCTGCGCCTGCTCGACTTCGACGCGCTCCAGACCGTGATAACCCATCACCGTCAGCACGCGCCCCTTGCGCTGCTTGCCATCGGCACCCACCACAACCACCTGCTCGTTGGGCTTCATGGTGCCGCGGGTAATGCGACCGACACCGATAACGCCCACATAGCTGTTGTAGTCCAGCGCCGAGATCTGCATTTGCAGCGGGCCGTCGACATCAACGTCCGGCGACGGGACTTTATCAACAATCATTTCAAACAGCGGCGTCATATCGTCCGCCAGCTCATCCGCTTCCGGACCGGCAATACCATTGAGGGCCGACGCGTAAATAATCGGGAAGTCCAATTGCTCGTCGGTGGCGCCGAGGCGGTCGAACAGGTCAAACACCTGATCCATAACCCAGTCCGGGCGCGAACCCGGGCGATCCACCTTGTTGACGACAACAATCGGCTTCAAGCCGCGCTCAAAGGCCTTCTGCGTTACAAAGCGCGTCTGTGGCATGGGCCCGTCGACGGCGTCGACCAGCAGCAATACACAATCGACCATCGACAGCACGCGCTCAACCTCACCACCAAAGTCGGCGTGTCCAGGGGTGTCAACGATATTAATGCGGTAGTCGTTCCAGCGAATGGCGGTGTTCTTCGCCAGAATGGTAATGCCGCGCTCTTTCTCCTGATCGTTGGAGTCCATGATGCGCTCGGCATCCTGGTTGCGGCGGTCGAGGGTACCCGACTGGCTCAGCAGTTTATCAACCAGTGTGGTTTTACCGTGGTCAACGTGGGCGATGATGGCGATATTGCGCAGCTTATCAATCATGGAGTGGGGTCGTCGTCGCAGAAATTTGGGCGCGCAGTATACACCAGCGGCGCCGAGATAAGCACAAATCCTCCGCATCATGGGCATATTGCCAGTGTTTAATCCGGCAATTGCCTCGCCGCGCGGCTTGGGGCCCTGCCCCTTTCCCGCTACAATTCGCCAAAAGCCTTTTCCCCCGATGGAATAATAATATGAGCAAAGCCCTGACGGCCCCCGAGGGCGTGACCTGGAAGTCGCGCTGGACATTCATTCTCGCCGCCACCGGTTCAGCCGTAGGACTGGGCAACATTTGGAAATTCCCCTATATCACCGGCGAATATGGCGGCGGCGCCTTTGTGCTGACCTATCTGGCCTGCATCCTGATGATCGGCATTCCGGTGATGATCGCCGAGGTGATGATCGGTCGCGCCGGGCGCAGCAACCCAGCCGACGCCATGAGCCGACTGGCCAAGGAGAGCAAACGCAGCAGTTACTGGGGGCTGGTCGGCGTTGCCGGCGTGCTGTCGGGCCTGATGATCATGATGTTTTACAGCGTAGTCGCCGGCTGGGCGCTGGACTATGTTGCCCAGAGTGCCAGCGGCGCCTACAGCGACCTCGATGCCGAGCAGATCGAGAGCAATTTCGGCCAGTTGCTGGCGAGCAACGGCCAGCAACTGCTGTGGCACAGCGTCTTCTGCCTGCTCACCGCCTCCGTGGTCGCCGCCGGCGTCACCAAGGGCATCGGCAAGGCCGTCGACATCCTGATGCCCATGCTATTTGTCTGCCTGCTGCTGCTGGTCGGCTACAGCGCGATCAACGGCGATTTCGCCGCCGGCCTGCACTTTATGTTCGACACCGATTTTAGCCGGCTCAATGGCGAGGCCATTCTGGTCGCCATGGGCCACGCCTTCTTTACCCTCAGCCTCGGCATGGGCGCCATCATGGCCTACGGCGCCTACTTTCCCGGCCACTCCTCCATCGGCAAAACCGTGCTGACCATCGCCGCACTGGACACCGTCATCGCCCTGCTGGCCGGTATGGCAATGTTCCCGCTGGTGTTTGCCAACGACCTGGTGCCCGGCCAGGGCCCCGGCCTGATGTTTGTCACCCTGCCCATCGCCTTTTCAAACATGAGCGGCGGCCTGTTTTTCGGCACCTTATTTTTCACTCTGGTCAGCATCGCCGCGCTCAGCTCCTCGATCTCGCTGATCGAACCCGGCGTCGCCTGGCTGGAAAGGCACGGCTTTAATCGCCCGCTCGCCACCTTTGGCCTGGCCGGAACGGCCTGGCTGGGCGGCATTGCCAGCATTCACTACGAGGCGGTCTTTAACGCCCTGGACTACCTCACCGCCAATGTCATGCTGCCCCTTGGCGGCCTGCTGATTGCGATCTTTGTCGGCTGGCAAATGCCCGCGCCGCGAGTACTGGACGAAACCGGCATCGTCAGCAGCAGAGTGTTTAGCGCCTGGCGCTTCCTGTTGCGTTACATTGCCCCGCTGGGCATTATCGCCGTCTTTCTCCACAGCCTCGGCCTGCTCACCTGGTAACTTGCCGGGCCGACAACAGCGATTAAGGAAGGACCGTGAACAACACCCTGCTGCGCGTTTTTATTATCGGCGGCCTTGTGCTCTTTGGCAGCCTCTACTACTACAGCGGCGAAGTTGAAGACAGCTATCGCGAGCCGGCGCGCAACTATCTGCAGCGCGCCCTGCTGAACATTTCCAGCTGGCAGGCCAGCGCACTGAAAACCGAGCTGAGCCGCCAGACCCTCGCCCATGTCAGCGACGCCCAATTGAGCTCACTGGTTGAGCAGTACCGCCACCTGGGCCGCTACCAGCGCATGGACGAACTGCGCTTTTCACGGCTCAGCGGCGCCCTGTCGCTGTTTGCCGAGGCGCCACGACTGAGTTACAGCAGCAAGATTTATTTCGAGAAGGGCGCGGCCATTATGACCGCCACACTGACCCTGCAAGACCAGCGCTTAAAACTCTATAACTTTAATCTGGCCACCCCCTAGGGCAGCCATCGCTAAGACAGCAACAGCGCCCGCTGCAGAATATCGCGCGCGGCGCCGGCAATGGCCTGCGAGCGGTGCTCGGCATCGACATGCACCAGCGTTGCCTCCCCCTCCGCCACCAGCTGCTCACCGTCCTCGCTGTACAGCGCCTGACGCAGACTGAAGCTGCTATTACCCAGACGAGACACCCAGGCGCGGGCGCGCAGCGCCTTGCCGTGGCGCCACTCGCGGCGATAATTCAAACCGATCGCGGCGATCACCAGGCGAAAGCCACCTACCGCCGCCATCGCCTCGCTGCGCAACCAGCGCACCCGCGCCTCCTCAAGATAGGAGAAATAGCTGACATGGTTGATATGTCCGAGACTGTCCTGGTCGGCCCAGCGCGGCTCGATCAGCACATCGAATAATGGCTCTGCGCTAACCCCACTCATGACGGCCGGTACACCTTAATATTCGTGTAGCCCTGATCCAGCAGGTGCGCCGCGTGCAGGCGACTCATCACCCCCTTGTCGCAATACAGCTGATAAACCGTATTGCTGTCCAGCTCGCTGCAGCGCTTGTGCAACTCGTAAAACGGCAGGCACTGCACTGCATTGCGCTCCAGCTTGAGCGGCTGGCGGTCGACTTCATCGGGGTGGCGCACGTCCAGAATCACCGCCTCGGCCAGCGGAATCGGCAGCACCTCAACATCGGTATGACTGACCTCCTCGTCGGCCAGCTGATCGATATTGCTGTAACGGGCCGCGGCAATGGCTCGCTCCAACACGGCAAAATCAAACTTCGCCTCCTCGTGGGCAATGCGCTCGGGGCGCGCCCGCGTGGTCGGCTTCACCGAGATCACCCCGCAGTACTCCGGCATATTGGCGGCAAACTGCTCGGTGCCAATGCGCGCAGCGGTGTTAATGATATCCAGCTTGTCGGCGGTAATCAGCGGTCTCAGCACCAGGGTATCGGTCACCTGGTCGATGATCGACAAATTGGTCAGCGTCTGGCTGCTGACCTGCGACACCGCCTCACCGGTCACCAGCGCCGGCGACTCCAGCTCGGCCGCCACGCGCTCGGCGGCGCGCAGCATCATGCGCTTGAGCACCACCCCCATCTGCGAATTGTCGACATTCTTAAGGATCTCGGCCACCACATCCTCGAAGGGCACAGTGATAAACTTCACCCGGTGCGAGGCGCCAAACTTCTGCCACAGGTACAGCGCCACCTCTTTTACACCCACCTCGTGCTCGCGACCGCCGAGATTAAAGAAGCAAAAGTGGGTGCGCATGCCGCGCTTCATGGTCATGTAACTGGACACCGTGGAATCAAAGCCGCCGGAGATCAAGCTGACCACCGAGTCCACTGTACCAATGGGGTAGCCCCCCAGCCCCTCGTGGCGCCGCTTCACCACGCAAAACTGGTCGTGGCGCACCTCAATGCGCACCACCTCATCCGGGTTCTTAAGCTTGACCCCCGCCGAGGGCACATGCTGATTCAGACCGCCGCCGACATAGCGCTCCACCTCGCCCGAATTGAAATCGTGGCTGCCGGTGCGCTTGCAGCGCACCGCAAAGGTCTTGCCCTGCAGGCTGTCGCCCACCGCCTCGCGGGTCTTCTCATAAATGTCGTGGACATCGACCAGCGGGTACTCCGCCACCTCGATCACATGGGCAATGCCCGGCGTATTGCGCAGCACCGCCAGCATGGCCGCCACCGACGCCTCATCGTCGCAACGCGTGTCAATGGTAATGCGATCCCACTCGCGCAGAATCTCCAACTCGGGATCAATCGGCCGCAACAGCTTGCGCAAATTATCCCGCAGCTGCTTAATAAACTTCTTGCGAACCGGCTTGCTCTTGATAATGATTTCGGGAAAGAGCTTAACGACAAACTTCATTTCAATACCGCGGCGATGACTGGGCGGGCATTATACCGTGACAGCGGCTGCGCTTCAGCCATGCCTAACGCACCAAAATAATGCAGCAAAGCACCATATTGGTGCTAACATGCATCATAAGCGCGCCCTCTCGGGGCAAAAACCCTCGCAGCGGCAAATATTGCGCAAAAAACCAGCACAAAAATATGGCATGCATATTGCTCTAGTGTTCCCGAACAGCAACTGCCGGGCCACCGCCCTGCAAAGCAAATGTGCGTTTACTTTCGGTTCACTGCAGATGCGGCTATGCGGCACCTCGCAATGAACCTATAATCGCCACTGCCTCGGCTCAGCCGAATCGACTACAAGACTCTATATTGGAGGATGTTAAGAATGTCAGAGAATACTCTGAAGTTAATCGCCGATAATGACGTGAAGTGGGCGGACCTGCGCTTCACCGACACTAAAGGTAAGGAACAGCACGTCACCATGCCGGTGGGCGAAATCGACGCAGGCTTCTTTGAAGAAGGCAAAATGTTCGACGGCTCATCCATCGCTGGCTGGAAAGGCATTAACGAGTCAGACATGATCCTCATGCCAGACGACGAGGCCTCTGTACTGGACCCGTTCACCGACGAGCCCACTGTTATCATCCGCTGCGGCATCGTTGAGCCTTCTACCATGCAGGGCTACAACCGCGACCCGCGCTCTATCGCTCAGCGCGCCGAAGACTACATGCGCTCTGCCGGCATCGCCGACGGCGCCCTGTTTGGCCCCGAGCCCGAGTTCTTTGTATTTGACGACGTCAAATGGAAAGTCGCAATGGAAGGCGCCAGCTACGCCATCTCTTCTGACGAAGCGGCCTGGGTATCTGGCAACAACTTCGAAGAAGGCAACACTGGCCACCGTCCAGGCGTCAAAGGTGGTTACTTCCCCGTACCGCCAGTCGACAGCCTGCACGACCTGCGTGGCGCCATGTGTAACGCCATGGACGACATGGGTCTGGAAATTGAAGTACACCACCACGAAGTCGGCACTGCCGGTCAGTGTGAAATCGGTGTTGGCCCGAACTCTGCCGTTAAAAAAGCCGACGAAGTACAGATTCTCAAGTACTGTGTCCACAACGTCGCTCACGCCTACGGCAAAACTGCGACTTTCATGCCCAAGCCTATCGTTGGCGACAACGGCAGCGGCATGCACGTACACATGTCTCTGAGCAAAGACGGCCAGAACCTGTTCACCGGTGACGCTTACGGCGGCCTGTCTGAAACTGCCCTGTACTACATCGGCGGTATCATCAAGCACGCTCGCGCCATCAACGCCTTCACCAACGCTTCTACCAACTCGTACAAGCGCCTGGTTCCCGGCTTTGAAGCCCCGGTTATGCTGGCATACTCTGCTCGCAACCGTTCAGCCTCTATCCGCATCCCCTTCATCAGCAACCCGAAGGCACGTCGCGTAGAAGTTCGCTTCCCAGATCCCTCTGCGAACCCCTACCTGGCCTTTGCCGCCCTGCTGATGGCTGGCCTTGACGGCATCCAGAACAAGATCCACCCCGGCGATGCCGCCGACAAGGATCTGTACGACCTGCCCGCAGAAGAAGCAGCAAACATCCCAACTGTTGCCTCTAGCCTCGAGCAAGCTCTGCAGGCTCTGGACGCAGACCGCGCCTTCTTGACCGCTGGCGGCGTATTCGACGACGACATGATCGACGCTTACATCGAGCTGAAATCACAAGAAATCGAGCGCCTGAACATGACAACTCACCCCGTTGAGTTCGACATGTACTACAGCGTATAAGGCTCCGGCCGCGCGAAAAGCCCGCTTCGGCGGGCTTTTTTTTCATCGTAAATTGGCATGTAAAAATGGGAGGCGAAGCGGTTAGCTTTGAGTTCGCCATAACGAACCCGCTCGAAAGGTCATCAAGCAAAGTCGCCGGCTGCCGGGATAACGACTACCTCATGGCGATAAACGCTGCGCTCAACGGTACAGCGCGACGAACCTTGTTATTCTCGACGCCGCACTACTGAATACCAAAGGCCAACATAGCATCCGCCACCTTTTTGAAACCCGCGATATTGGCGCCCTTGGCATAGTCCACATAACCGTCTGGGCGCTTTGCGTACTCGAGGCAGTTACTGTGAATATTCAACATAATATCGCGCAACAGGCCCTGCAACTCCTCCTCCCTTAGCATCAAGCGCGTACTGTTCTGACTCATTTCCAAGCCGGAAACCGCCACACCGCCGGCATTGGCCGCCTTGGCCGGACCAAACAGCACCCGCGCATCGCGAAACACCTTCACACCATCGTTGGTAGTGGGCATATTCGCGCCCTCCACCACCGCCTTCACGCCGTTTTTAACCAGCAACTCTGCATCCGCTTTGCTCAGCTCATTCTGCGTGGCACAGGGCAAGGCAACATCACAGGGCACTTTCCATGGCCGCTCCCCCTCATGGAAGGTCGCGCCGGGAAACTCCGCCACATAGTCAGCCAGCTGACCGCTTCGATGCCCCTTGTGCGCCATCACCCAGTGAACTTTTTCCAACGTAAAGCCGTCCGGGTCATGCACGAAGCCACCGGAATCCGACATGGTTACCACCTTGGCCCCCAACTGCACGGCCTTTTCCGCGGCGTGAGTGGCCACATTTCCGGAGCCGGACACCGCAACCACCTTGCCTTCCACCACGTCGTTACTGTGCTTGAGCATGTCCTCCAGGAAATAAACAACGCCGTAACCCGTGGACTCCTTACGCACCAGGCTGCCCCCCCACTCCAGCCCTTTGCCCGTCAACACTCCTACATAGCGGTTGGTAATGCGCTTGTACTGGCCGAACATATAGCCTATTTCCCGCGCACCCACGCCAATGTCACCTGCCGGCACATCGGTGTGCTCACCCACGTGGCGGTAGAGCTCGGTCATAAAGGATTGGCAAAAACGCATGACTTCGTTATCAGACTTGCCCTTCGGATTGAAGTCGGAGCCCCCTTTTCCGCCCCCCATCGCCAAGCCCGTCAGACTATTCTTGAAGGTTTGCTCAAAGGCGAGAAACTTGAGAATGCTCTGATTGACACTGCGATGGAAACGCAAGCCCCCTTTATACGGCCCAATCGCGTTGTTGTTTTGCACCCTATAGCCCCGCTGCACCCGAACGTTACCGCAGTCATCCTCCCAGCAGACACGGAAGGAAACCACCCGATCCGGCTCCGCGATTCGGCGTAGAATCTGCGCTGCGTGATAAACCTCCTTGTCTTCGATGAAGTCGAAAATATCGACAGCAACCTCATAAACGGCCTGGTGAAACTCGGTTTCGCCGGGATTTCGACGCAGCACCCCGTCCATAAACTGCTCAAGATTAACGTGATCGGATACGGCCATGCTCGATTCCCCTCGCGTAAGGCAGTCCTCTATAAGTAATAGACGGCCTGACAGTGTTCGGCCACATTCCTCGCAAACACCACACCCACCGCGGGACGGTAAGCTATACTCCTTTTCATCGGGGGTTACCATTGGCGTCGCATTTCGACGCACACCCCAGGACAAACCACCGGAACAAGGTAGCTAGGGGACACACCATGATGGGTCAGGTGGGGTGATCCAGTGACGGATCATTATGAAATTGCCGTTATCGGGGCCGGCCCCGCCGGTCTGAGTGCGGCCGGTCGAGCTGCAGATCACGACCGAGCAGATCAACTCGCCCAACCCCGCCATATTCTTCTCGAATCCTCGCCACTGCACGCCAACACTATCCAGCGCTACCAAAAAGGCAAGCACGTTATGGACGAGCCTGGCTATCTGGATTTGCGCAGCCCGCTAGAATTTGCTGCCGGCAGGCGCGAACACATTCTGCAAACTTGGGAAGAGGATATCGCCTCCACCGGCATCAACTTGCGCTGCCACACTGAAGTCACCGGTATCAGCGGCCAGCGCGGCGACTTCAAGATCCGCTGCAGTGATGGCCGCGACATCACTGCAGACAATGTAGTGGTGTCGATCGGCACCCAGGGCAACCCCCGCCGCCTGGGTGTAGACGGTGACACCTCGGCCTTTGTGCAATACCAGCTGGACGACCCCGACGAATATAGCGACGAAGATATTGTGGTGATCGGAGCGGGTGATGCGGCTATCGAGAATGCGCTGGCATTAGCGCGCCAGAACCGTGTCGTGATCGTGAACCGTCGCGATGAATTCAGCCGCGCCAAGCAGGGCAACCTAGACGCGGTATTAACTGCCATCAACAACCCCAACGTGCCCTTCTCCTGTCGCTACGGCTCCAGCGTCAAGGCCCTGAGCATTGCTGAAAATGGCGAAGCAGGCAGTATCACCCTGAGCACCCCGCAGGGCGAAGAGACCCTGCCCTGCCATCGCATCATTGCGCGATTGGGCTCGATCCCGCCACGCAAGTTTGTCGAAGCCTGCGGCATTGAATTTCCCAGCGAAGACATAGAGTCGATACCCGAGCTGGACGCCCACTATCAGTCCAATGTGCCCGGCCTCTATATCATTGGTGCGCTCGCCGGTTACCCACTCATCAAACAGGGGATGAACCAGGGCTACGATGTTATCGAATACATCAAGGGCAATGAGGTAAAACCGGCCGACCACGCCCTGCTGGCACTCAAGTTTGCCCTCCTGCCTTATGGCGCTGATGTCGATGATGTGCTGGCCCTGTATCAGCAGCGCATTCCGATGTTTGCCCGCATGAACACACTCGCCTTCCGCGAGCTGATAATGGAAAGCAATATCCACTACGGTGTACCCGATCAGCAACAGCTGGAAGAACTGCTGCAACAACGTGGTGAGCTGCGTGAACAGCGTATCGTCGACATTAAGAGCGCACGCCAGCAGGAAGACCAACGCCGTGCACAGGCCGGGCGCCCGGCCAAAGTGCGTAAAGAGATTGCGGAACCCGAGATCACGCTGGTCAATGCCGCTGACGACTTTCTGTACCGCGATGGCGACTACAGCAACAGTTTTTTTACCATAGTAGAGGGCCAGGTGCTGCTACAGGCAGATGGCGGCGCCGATACCCGCCTGGGGCCGGGCCAATTCTTCGGTGAGATGAGCCTGCTCTCTGGCAGACCCCGCATTGGTAACGCCCAAATCAAAGGTGAAACGATCCTGATCGAAACACCGCGGCGCACCATGGTCAAACTGATGGCGGCCAATACGGAAGTCAGCGAGGGGATTGAAGCGGTTTTTCTGCAACGGACCTTGCAGCAGTTTTTCGCGCCCAAAGTCAGTTACAGCGCCCTGCGCGAAATTGCACGGCAGGTGACCACCAGCCACTTTAATATTGGCGACACCATTTACAGCGAAGGCGAACAGGGTGACCGCCTATACCTCATTCGCAGTGGCACGATCGCGCTAACCAAAAGCAGCGCACACGGCGACATCGCGGTAGGCCAGCCCCAGTCGGGAGAAATCTTTGGCCAAATGGCGCTAATGGGTGACGTACAGCGCCGCGAAACCGCCAAGGCCTCCGTGCGCTGCGAAGTCATCGAAATTCAACGCCCCCAGTTTCTGGAGCTGCTACGCAAATCCCCCGAGTCTGTCACCCGCCTGCAGCAAGATACTACCGCTCAGCTCAAATTGAACGCCCAGCTGGAAGCGGTGCCCGAGAGCGCCTCGGTCATTTCGTTTTTACTTGATCGCGGCGTCGGCGAAGCAACCAATGTGCTGATTATCAACGAACAGCTCTGTGTAGGCTGCGACAACTGTGAAGTTGCCTGTGCAGAAACCCATGGTGGCGTCTCCCGGCTGGACCGCAAAGCCGGCGCCCGTTTCGCGCACATCAACCTCCCTATTGCCTGCCGCCACTGCGAAAAACCGCATTGCATGAAAGAGTGCCCGCCCAACGCCATACACCGGGATCCCAGTGGCGAAGTGTTTATTGATGACAGCTGCATTGGCTGCGGCAACTGCCAATCCAACTGTCCCTATGGCGTAATTCGCATGACCTACCCGACCGAGAAAAAACCCGGCCTGCTGGATTGGTTGTTTTTCGGCCGCGGCCCCGGCCCGGGCGAAGACCGTAATGCCGAACCCAGCGCAACCGCCAAAGAAACCGGAAAGAAAGCTGTGAAATGCGATGCCTGCGTCAGCCGAGAAGCCGGGCCTGCCTGTGTGCAATCCTGCCCCACAGGCGCCGCAAAACGTATCAACCCCATACAATTTGTAGAGGTGATTAGCGTAAATTGATGCGCCACAAATACTGCAATACAGCGATTAACCGCACATGAGAGCGGCATAATGTCGGCCCTGTACGCCAACCTGTTGAATTTCGCCGGGCGTCGCTACCTGAAGTGGGCGGCAATGCTGCTGGCGGTCAGCGTATTGCTCTATCTCAGCCAGGACATAGCGCTGCCGCGCAATGGCGGCAGCTGGCAGGGCTACGCGCTGGGCAGCATCGGGCTGCTACTGATTGTCTGGCTCAGCTGCCTGGGTATACGCAAGCGCGATTACAACAATCAGCGCGGCAGCCTGCAGGCCTGGGTCTCCGCCCATATTTATTTGGGCCTGGCACTGCCACTAATCGCCACACTTCACTGCGCCTTCCAGTTCGGCAACAACGTCCACACCCTTGCCTACCTGCTGATGTGGACGGTAGTGATCAGCGGCGCCTACGGTCTGTACAGCTACCTGCGCTACCCCTTGATGATGATCGGCAACCGGGCAAACAAGGCCTTTGATGAGCGCCTGAAAGAACTCGAGGACAGCGACCAGAACGGTCGGGAAGTTGCCGCGCAATGCAACGAAACAGTAAACGCGATCGTCAACAGTGCCATTGACCGCAGCAGTATTGGCGGCGGCTTTTTGGATCAGCTGCTGGCTCGAGACCGCTCCACCGTGCTGCTGCCCGGCGACAGTGGCGAGCTGATGTTACGCAACAATGTCGGCCAACAGGCCGCCATCGACTTTCTGGCTGCCAAAATTCCCGCCACCTCCAAATCCGGTGAGGCAGAGAAATTGCGCGACTTACTCAGCCTGCTGGGTCGCCGCGCCGAGCTACTGAGACGCCTGCGGCAGGAAATCAGCCTGCAACTGCGTTTGAAAGTGTGGCTCAGCGCTCACGTACCGCTCACTGCAGCGTTATTAGTCGCACTGGTGGCACACGTCATCAGCGTCTTTTTCTACTGGTGATGTCATGCTGATCCTTGTTCGTAAAGTCCGCATGCAGAACAACCGCATCGTTGATCAAAACGATGAAGAATTCAGCGCCGAGCATCTAACACTGGGCAGCCGCAGCGACCGTGACCTGCAGCTGTTCGGTGACGGTGTCGGCACCGAGCACTGCGTACTCCAACCCCAGCAAAACGGCCAGTTGCTGGTGCAGTGTCAGCCACCACACAAGGTGCTCAGCGCCAGTGAAACGGGCGAGGGCTTGCGTCAGCTCAGTGCGACAGCAGACCAGTGGCTGCGTATCGGCCCGCACCAGTTTGCACGGGTGGAAGCGCCGCCAGGCTTTGATGCCGCTATTGAGCTGCGTGTTGATATCGACGCAACCGAGTCGCTAAAACAAAAGCTGCAGCAGGAGTTGACCCTGAAGCTGCCGCGAATTCGCCGCCACAGTTATCTGTTGGCCCTGCTGACCCTGGCGGCCACGCTATTGCTGCCCTTATGGGGTTTTTATGACGATGGCGCGCAAGCCCTGCTCGACAAGAGCGGCGCACCCAGTGACCGGTTTTGGCTCAGCGGCCCCCTTGCGGCACCGCACCATCTGCCGGGTTTGGCGAACGATTGCAATAGCTGCCACCTCAAGCCTTTTCAGCAGGTGCCGGACCAAGCCTGTGCGCAATGCCACAACACGACACCGGCGCATTTCGGCGATGCCCATCCCGCTGCGACCCGCCTGGACCAAGATTGCGCCGCCTGCCACAAAGAACACAACGAGCCAGAAACACTGATAGTTGAAAACACCGCTCTGTGTGTCGACTGCCATCGCTCAGAACAAGCACGCAGCCTTGATAGTCATTTCGCCGTTAGCGGCCACCCAGTAGCAAAAGCCCCCACACAGCTGCGCGCGGCCAGTGCGTTTACCGAAGCCGCGCATCCGGAGTTTCTACTTGCCCTGCTAAAGCGCGAACCAAACGGCTGGCAGATACAGCGCGAGCGCGCAGCGACTGCCCGTGAGTCGTCTAATCTAAAATTTCCCCACGACGTACACACCAGCAGCAACAAGGTCTGGCGCAAGGAGAAAAACGGGCAACAACGTGCACTGCACTGTGGTGACTGTCACCAACTTGCCGACGACGGCGAACATTTTCAGCCCATCACCATGGAAACCCATTGCGCCGACTGCCACAGCCTCAGTTTTGACGACGCGGCTCCCTATCGATCGCTCCCCCATGCTCAAGCTGATGTGGTGGAAACCTACCTCGCCGAATTCTACGTTAAACAGCTTGCCGAGCAGCTGCGTTTGGCCGCAGCCCCACCACCGCGCTGGGTCCCGGCGCGCGATCTCGACACCCTGTGCCCCTCGCGCGATCCGCTGCAATGCGGCCTCGCCTGGGCCGACCGGGAGATCAGCCAGCTGTTTCAAACCAGCGGCTGCGTCGATTGTCACGAAGTGGATCAGCACGACGGGCGCTGGCAAGTACGCGAGGTCAGGCTGACGCAGAACTGGATGCCCGAGGCGCGCTTTGATCACCGCCCGCATCTCAGCGCCACCGTCGATGGCGAGGGCTGTCTGCGGTGTCACCAGGCCGACCGTTCCTCGCACAGCCGGGATGTATTGATGCCCAGTTTGGCAGACTGCACCGCCTGCCACGGAGAGAAGCAATCCCAGGCCGTGCTGTTGCAGTGTATTGATTGCCATAGTTTTCATCGCACCGGTATGCCGGCAATGCTAAAGGCGGAGACACTGCCATGAGAGTATTGCCGGCCTTACTGCTGAGCCTGACACTGTCCGGCTGTTTACCCGGCGGCGATCGCGACAACCAGGACGGCGCACGCGGCTCCAATGCCGGCAGCCGCTGCGACGGCAGCTGTGCCAATGCCAGCACCTTTCTCAGCCCTGCTGATGTCGAACAAGTGATCCGACAGGCCGCCGCCGAGGCAAAGGCCTTGAACGTTGGCGCCACCATTGCCGTGGTCGACCGTGTCGGCAATGTGCTGGCGGCCTACCGGATGGACGAGGTGCTGACCGGCAGCGTCGGCGAGGTCACCATCGCTTCCAACCCTGGCGGCACGCCCATTGCGGCCGGCCTGGAAAGCCTGAAACTGCCCATCAGCGCTGGCGCCGATGCCTTAGCCGCCATTGCCAAGGCCATTACCGGCGCCTACCTGTCCAGCGAAGGCAACGGCTTCAGCACCCGTGTGGCCAGCCAGATTGTGCAGGAGCATTTTAACCCCGGCGAGCGCAACCAGCCCGCGGGCCCGCTGTTTGGCGTGCAATTCAGTCAACTGCCCTGCTCTGACTTCTCGCTGGACGCCAGCAACCCCGCCACCCTGGTCGGCCCCAAACGCTCACCGCTGGGGCTATCAGCCGATCCGGGCGGCTTTCCACTGTATAAGAACGGCACACCGGTGGGCGGCATTGGTGTTATCGCCGATGATTTCATCTACTCGCTGGACAAGAACATCAGCGACAGCGACCGGGATTTCGATGAGCTGATTGCGCTGGCCGGGACCTTTGGCTATGCCGTGCCCGCCGACCGACAGGCCGACCACATCACGGTCGACGCCAAGACCCTGCGTTACAGCGATGTCGACTTCGACGACCTGAGCGCCAATCTCACCTCGCCACCAGCACTGGTGCTGGGTGTCGATGGTTTGCTGGTCTCGGTGCCCGATTACTACGACAGCGCCAATGGCTATCTCGGCGGGCAGGCCTTTGGTGAAGCCGCCTCCGGGGTCCGCCCGGATACCACACACTTTCCCGGTCGCGATGCCTTTGTGTTCGTCGACCAAGCCAACATGGAACGCTTCCCGCCCAGTGCGGGCAGTGCATTGACGGCCGCCGAGGTACGCACGCTGATTGACCAGGCGTTGTCGGTCGCCAACCGGGCGCGCGCGCAAATCCGTCGCCCGCTGGGCTCCCCTGCCAGAGTGACGATCAGCGTGGTGGACATCGACGGCAGCGTCCTGGGTATCGCCCGCAGCCGCGATGCGCCGGTCTTCGGTGCTGATGTCTCACTGCAAAAAGCCCGTACCGCAACGCTGTTCTCCTCCAGTGACGCGGCCGACTTCATCAGCAACCTACCGGACACCCAGTACCTGACACCGACCCTGACCCAGTCAACCACCGTACAGCTGGTCGACTATGTTCAGAACGTGATTAATTTAACCGGTGACGCCAACGCCCTGCGCGATGGCATTGCCTTTGCCGACCGCTCCGGTGGCAACCTCTCCCGGCCGTTCTACCCCGACGGTATCGACAGCGCCCAGACGGGCCCACTCAGCAAAGCCCAGGGTGAATGGAGCCCCTTCTCCACCGGACTGCAGCTGGATATGAGCATGAATGCCATCGTGCGCCACCTGCTGCATGAGTTTGATCCCACTAACGTCAGCGACGTCGGCAAGAACTGCGTCGGCGTGCCCTTTCCCAGCGATGCCAGCATCGCGAGTGCGAGGGCAGCCAATGGCATTCAGATTTTTCCTGGCAGTGTACCGGTGTACCGCGGCCTGCAGCTGGTGGGCGGCATTGGTGTATCCGGTGATGGCGTCGACCAAGACGATATGATTGCGTTTCTCGGCGTACATCAGGCCGGCCAGATACTCGGCACCCTGAACAATGCCCCGGCGAGTATCCGCGCCGATACCCTCAGCCCTGGCGGCGTCAGACTGCGCTATATCAGCTGCCCTCAATCACCCTTTAACGACAGTGATGAACAAGATGCCTGCGCGGGGAAGTAACTGCCATAACGCGGTGCTGGCCGGCGTGCTGGCGGCCTTGCTGCCACACGCGACCTACGGGCAGGCGGCACGTATTTGCGAAAGGCCCGCTGCCGGCGACCCCAGTATCCCTGCCCGCAACGACGGCTGCGCGCGCAGAACGGCGCCAACCGGCAAGCGCATTGCCACCCCCAGCCTAAACGACTACAGCCCCGCCCAAGCCATGCCGGACCGCTGGCGAATTGTCGATGCACTGGGCTATGAAAGTCGCTGGTACGACCCCTACAACCGCAACACACTGAAAGGCGATGCCCCCCTTCACGGCGACTGGTTCTTTGCCACCACTCTCATTTCAGACACCGTGTTTGAAGATCGCAAAGTCCCTACACCGGTTGGCTTGCAAAGTACCCGCAGCGCGGGCGATCTGGATTTGCTCGGCGGCAGCAGTCAAACCCAGCTGGTTCAATCACTGGCCGTCGAATTGGTGTATTACAAGGGCGACACCGTATTTCGCCCACCGGACTATGAATTTCGGCTGACACCAGTGTTCAACTACAACGACACCCAACTAGACGAAATCCTCGGCATCAATGTCGATCCCGCTAAGAAAAACAGCCGTTACGACAACTTTGTCGGCTTCCAAGCGGCCTTTGTCGACGTCCACCTGCGCAATGTTTCGCCGCGCTACGATTTCGACAGCATCCGCGTCGGCATCCAGCCCTTTACCGCTGATTTTCGCGGTTTCCTGTTTCAGGACAGTCCCTTTGGGATCCGCCTGTTTGGCACCCGCGACAACAACATTTTTCAGTACAACCTGGGCTGGTTCCGGCGTCTGGAAAAAGACACCAACAGCGGCTTGAACGACGCCGGAGAAGCGCTGCGCGACGACGATATTTTTGTCGCCAACCTCTACTGGCAGGATATGCTGGCCAAGGGCCACATGAGTCAGTTCACGCTACTCTACAACCGCAACCGGGAAAGCGATTTCTTTTTTGACAATAACGGGTTTATTCAGCGACCCGCCTCCTTTGGCCGCGAGAGCCCCCGCAAGTACGATGTTGTCTATCTCGGCTTCAATACCGACGGGCATGTTGAGCGACTAAATATCACCAGCGCTTTTTATGTTGCCCTCGGCCAGCAGGACGGCTCCCCCTTCACTGGCGATGACAGTGACATCCGCGCACTTTTCGCCGCCGCAGAGCTATCGTTTGATCGCGACTGGATTCGCTGGCGCGCATCGCTGCTCTACGCTTCCGGTGACGATGATCCCTTTGACGATGTTGAAACCGGCTTCGACGCCATACTGGAATCCCCCCTGTTTGCCGGCGCCGACGCCAGCTACTGGATTCGTCAAGCGGTGCCGTTGATTGGCGGCGGCAAGGTCACGCTCAGCACTCGCAATGGCCTATTGAATTCACTGCGCGCGTCGCGCGAACACGGGCAGTCCAATTTCACCAACCCCGGCGTCTGGCTGGCGGGCATTGGCAATGACATGGACCTACTGCCCGAATTGCGCCTCAGCGTGAACCTCAATCATCTGTGGTTTGACCAGACTGAAGTGCTGGAAGTCGCGCGGCAGCAAGGCGACATCGACCGAGATATCGGCTGGGACCTGTCTGCCTCGCTGATTTACCGACCACTGATGTCGCAGAATATCGTACTGCGCCTGTCCTACGCCGCGCTCAAACCCGGCAATGGCTACCAGCTGCTGTTCGGCGACGAGGCACAGCATTCACTGCTCTTTAACGCTGTACTGACTTACTAGGCTCGTTATGAAAATCGTCCACCAGCAGATCAGCACGATTCTAGTCGCCGCATTACTTGCGCTGGGCGGGCTCACCGCCGCTGACCCGGTGCGGGCTGCCGGCGCCGAGAAGGCGGTCAAACGCAGCTATGTCACCGCGCCGCCGGCGCCGGCATTCCAGAGCCGCGACGACGTGCATCGCAAGAGCGAGGGTTGCCAGAGCTGTCACGGTGACAACGACAGCCACAATATGCACGCCAGCCCGGCTGTCATGCTCGGCTGTACAGACTGTCACGGTGGCGATGCCAGTATTCAAAACGGCGAAAACTTTGACCTAGAATCCGACCAGGCACGGCGCCTGATCGAGCAGGCCCACGTACTGCCGCGCTATCCCAAGAGCTGGCACTGGCCGGATTCAGCCAACCCGGTGCGCAGCTATACCCTGCTCAACCGGGAAGCGCCGGAGTACATCCGCTTTGTGAACCCCGGCGATTTCCGCATTGCAGACGAATCCTGTGGTGCCTGTCACCAGGCGATTATTGAGGCGTCCAAGCGCAGCCTGCACTCGACCGGCGCGATGTTCTGGGCGGCTGCGGCCTATAACAATGGCATTCTGCCCTTCAAGCGCTCGATACTTGGCGAAGCCTATACCCGCGACGGCCAACCCGCGGCACTGCAGGCACCGCTGAAACCCGATGTTCACATGGCAGACATGGGTATACTCGAAAACACCTTCCCACTGCCGGCCTGGGAAACCGTTAAGCCCGGCGATATTTTTCGCGTCTTCGAACGCGGTGGCCGCAATATTCTCAACCTGTTTCCCGAAACGGGCATACCCAACAGCATCGGCCTGATTCAGCGTCTCGAGGAACCCGGACGACCTGACTTCCGCCAATCCAATCGCGGCCCCGGCACCGGCGCGCGTATCTCCGTGCCGCTGATCAATATCACCAAAACGCGCCTCAATGATCCGCTGCTGTGGTTTATGGGCACCAATGATCAACCCGGCGACTACCGCAGTTCCGGCTGCAGTGGCTGCCACGTGGTCTACGCCAATGATCGCGATCCACTGCATTCCGGCCCCTATGCCAGTGCCGGCAATACCGGCAACAGCCAGAGCACTGACCCAACCATTGACCGCAGCGCCTCGGGCCACCCCATCAGCCACCAGTTTTCCCGAGCAATACCGACCAGCCAGTGCATGGTGTGCCATATGCACCAGCCCAATATGTTTGTGAACTCCTTTCTCGGCTACACCATGTGGGACTACGAATCTGACGCCCCCCATATGTGGCCCGAACAACAGCAGTACCCCGACGACAAAACCCGCCGGGCGGTGCTGGAGAGAAACCCCGAGGGCGCTGCCCCGCGCGGCAAGTGGGCCGACCTGGAGTTCCTCAAAGACGTCGCCAAGCTCAACCCCAAGCTCAAGGACACCCAGTTCGCCGACTACCACGGCCACGGCTGGAATTTTCGCGCCGTCTACAAACGCGATCGGGATGGACGGTTACTCGATGCCGACAATCAAATTGTCAGTGATGATGACCCCGACAAATTCACCAAAGCCGTACATATGCGTTCCATACATGCCGAGGTCGGCATGCACTGCGTAGATTGCCACTTCGGTCAGGATGCCCACGGCAATGGTCATATCTATGGCGAAGTCGCCGCAGCCGTTGAGATCGGCTGCAAGGACTGCCACGGTAGCGCCACCGCCTACCCCAACCTGCGCACCTCCGGTCCGGCCAGTTCGGCCAGTGACACCGACCTCAGTATTCTGCGCAACCCGGATGGCAAGCTGCGCTTCGAATGGATGGGTGACAAATTGATTCAACGCTCGCTGGTCAACCCCGGCATGGAGTGGACCCTGTCGCTGGTCAAAGACAGTATCGACGCCAAACACAGCGAGTACAACGCCAAGGCGGCGCGCGCCAAGCGCATGGCCAAGAATACTGAAACCCAACACTGGGGGGACACCATCGACCCTGCCGATGCCGCCCACGGCGAGGAAGAAATGGAGTGCTATGCCTGCCACACCTCCTGGGCTACCAGCTGCGGCGGCTGCCACCTGCCCATTCAGGCCAATGAAATGACTGAGCGCCATCATTTTGAAGGCGGTATCTCACGCAACTACGCCACCTATAACCCCCAGGTCTCCCGCGACCAGATATTCATGCTCGGCAAGCGAGCACCTTATAAAGGGGGAAAGTATGCGCCACTGCGTTCTTCGTCCGCGCTGGTGCTCTCCTCAACCAATGCCAACCGGGAGCGCATCTACATTCAGCAACCACCGATCGCGGCCAGTGGCTACAGCTCGCAGGCCTTTAACCCCCACTTCCCCCATACGGTGCGCAAAACGGAAACGCGGGTCTGCAGCGACTGTCACCTGTCGCGCGACGGCAGCAACAATGCCATCGTTACCCAGACCCTGGCCCTGGGCACCAACTTCATCAACTTTGTCGGCCGCAATTTATGGGTCGGTGAGTCACAGCATATTGAGGCCGTACGCGTCACCGAATGGGATGAACCACAGGCGGTTATCGGCAGCTATCTACAGCGCTATGCCTACCCAGACTGGTTCGAGCAACACCGGCAGCGCGATCGGCAGCTGGCGGTCGCCAGGGCACACAGCGCGGGGCGCACCGGCTGCCTGCAGCTACGCGGAGAATACCTCTTCACCGCCGCCGGCAAAGACGGCTTTCGGGTGTTTGACGTCGCCGCCATCGACAACAAGGGCATTTCACAGCGTATCATCAGCGCGCCTTTTTCCGACCTCGGTCACCAGGCCCACGTCGCCAGCAGCAACGCGACCTGCATGGCGCTGCCCAGTACCCAGCCGATTGCCCCCCAGCGCAATCAGGGCGAGCTGATGCGCGGTCCCAATAAAGAACAAGCCTTCCACCCACTGTACAACTACGCGTTCATCACCGACGCCGAGGAAGGGCTGATTCTGGTAGACATCAATACCTTTGCCGACGGCGAACCCCGCAACAACTTCCTCAAGCGCGCAATCACCTGGAACGACAAGGGCGTGCTCAACGGTGCCCGCCATATCACCGTGGGTGGCCACTATCTGTATATCATCGCCGACGCTGGCCTGGTCATCGTCGACATCGACACGCCGCTGGCACCTAAAACGCTGGCGGTGGTAGCGCTGAACGACGCCCGCGCCGCCGCGCTGCAGTTTCGCTATCTGTTTGTCACCGATGCCGGGGGGTTGCGCGTGGTCGATGTCACCCAGCCGGAAAAACCTCGGCTGCTCGACACCACACTGCCACTCACTAACGCACATAAGCTCTATATCGCCCGCACCTTTGCCTATGTCGCCGCGGGGCCTCAGGGACTCGCCATTGTCGACATCAAAAACCCTCAACAACCGCGGCTGAAACAGCTGTTCAATGCTGACGGCCGTCTGAGTGACAGCCGCGACGTCGTGGTCGCCAGCACCAATGCCTCACTGTTTGCCTACCTCGCCGACGCCAAAAGCGGGGTGCATGTCCTGCAACTCACCTCCCCCGACTCCCAGCCGCGCTTCTATGGCTTCAGCCCTGAGCCCGTGCCCCAGTGGATTGCCGGGCGCCCCAGCCTCAGCCCGGCGCTGAGCCTGTCTCGCGGCCTCGCCCGCGACCGCGCCGTAGACGAAACCGGCGGCCAAATCGCCGTCTTTGGCCGTCGTGGTTCGCGGCCATTGATAGAGACGGAAATGAAAAAGCTGTATCTCAACGACCGGGGCGAACCCTGGTATGTCGACGATAAGCCCATGGAGGTGCACCGTGAGCAATAATCTGCGCGGGCTGATGATCGTATTGGCCCTGAGCCTGAGCTTACCGCCCGGGGCCTGGTCCACCCCCGACACGGGCACCAAGGTCACCACAAACGCCGACGCCCCTTCATCAGCGCCTAAACATATGGGCGTCGCCAGTTGTGCGTCCAGCAGCTGTCACGGTCGCGCCGCAGCCTCAGACCGCCACGACATCAGCCTCAATGAGTACCGCACCTGGAGCCGCTACGACCACCACTCCCGGGCATTTAAAACGCTGCAAAGTAGACACTCCCAGCGCATTGCCAGCAATATGGGCCTTGCCGACGCCAGTAAAGCGCCGGCCTGCCTTGCCTGCCACGCCCAGGTAATTCCGGCCGAGCAGATGGGCGAGCGCTTCCACCTCAGTGATGGCATCGGCTGCGAAAGCTGTCACGGCGGCGCCGAACGCTGGCTCGACAATCACTACGGCGCCAATGCCAGCCATCAGACAAATCTCGATAACGGCCTGTGGCCTACCGAGCAAAGTCGCTTTGTCGCAGAGCTTTGCCAGCGTTGCCACCTGGGAGATACAGAGCAGTTGGCCAATCACGAGATGATGGCCGCCGGCCACCCGCGCCTTCGCTTTGAGCTGGATACCTGGATGGCACTCATGCCGGCCCACCATGTGGTGGACGCGGATTATCAGCAAAGAAAATCACCGGACTCCGCCACCCAACGTTGGATTACCGGCCGCTATAGTGCCGCACTGGGGTATCTGGAGCTGCTCGTTCAGCACGCAAATGGGAAAAACCTGATACCGGAACTGGTGATCTACGACTGCCACAGCTGCCACCGGCCGATGGACGAATCGGTACTTCGCTCACCGGTCGATCGACAACTTCTACCGGCTGGGGCACTGCGTCTGAATGACAATACACTGCGTATTCTCGCCGAGATCATTGCCGTGCGAGACCGCTCAGCCGGCAAGGCGTTAAAAGCGCAAATACGCCGATTACACCGCGCCTCGACCCGCAGTGCGGCCGAGTTGCGTCGCGTGGCAAACGCCATAAAGCAGCAACTTGAAGCCACTGGCAAGATCACCACGGATTTTGCGCTAACGGACACAGAGCGGCACCAGCTGCAGCGAGCGCTGCTACGCGAGGCCTCAGCGGGACATTTTCGTGACTACGCAGATGCAGAACAGCTATTCTTAGCACTACAGCTATTAGCCGGCAGCCCCAGTCGCGACACACCGCCATACCCTGGGCTTTTCTCACTATTGGATAATGAAAACCGCTTTAGACCCCGCGCATTCGCCCAAGAGGCCAGGCGTTTGCTCAGTTTGGAGGACGCGCAATAGATGCCTAAGATTTACGGCAAAACACATATTGGCCGTCGCAGCACCAACGAAGACCGTTTCGTCGCCGATAGCGGCTGGGGTATCGCGCTGATCACTGATGGCATGGGCGGCCCGGCCTCTGGCGAAGTGGCAGCCAGTATTGTCTCCGCGCAACTGGTCGATAACCTCGATAATGACATCCCTCTGGTCAACGCCATTATCGCCGCTCACGAAGACGTCCAGCGAGGTGCGCAGGATGGCCGCGGCAAACCCGGCATGGGCGCTACGATTGTGGTCGCACATTTCCGCGGCCACGACTTTGAACTGGCCTGGCTGGGCGACAGCCGCGCCTATCTTTGGCACGGCGAGCTCCGTCAACTCAGCCGCGACCACTCTCGTGTAGAGCAATTGCTGGCCACTGGCGACATCACCCTGCCGGAGGCTCAGCAACACAAGAGCCGACACCTAATTACCCACGCTCTGGGTCACGGCACACTTGGCGTTGACGACATTCCCCTGCTACACAGCACGCTGTATCGCGGTCAGCAGCTGCTGCTGTGCAGCGATGGGCTCAACGATGTACTCTCGGGCGTACAAATTGCACGGGTCATGAGTCGCAAGCTCAATCCCAACGAAAAACTGGCACACTTGGTAGAGCAGGCCTATCAATCGGGTGGCTCGGATAATATTACGGCAGTCATCGTCGACGCTGACGACGACGCGCCAGACGGTTCAAGCGCAGACTTGCTGCCGGCAGTTTTCATTGCTCGCGCCGACGGTTTTTCACAATACTTTAAACCCTAGCGCCAAGCCTCGGCCATGCACCAGAGTGCCGACATACAAGCAATGATAAAGCACGACGCATAGCACTGTTTAAACCTGAATGGTAACGAGGAACGAAAATGTCAGATTTCCACCTGTTTGAAGTCGTCAACGCCATTGATCACGAACTGCCCGACGGCGAAACAGTGGTCGGCCGCAGCGCGGATTGTGACATCCGCCTGTTAAGCTCCAGCGTTTCACGCAAACACGGTGTATTTACCGTTGAAGGTGAGCAATTGCGCTATACCGACCTGGGTTCCAGTAACGGCTCCTTCGTCAATGGTCAGGCAATCAACAAGCCCACTGCTCTGCAACATGGTGACGCGGTCATTGTGGGCGAGTTTCAGTTCAGTGTGACCAGCGCTGCCATGGTGACCGCCAGTGACGACGCACAGGCCACACAACTGTCCGACTCAGGCGCTGGCGACGTACCGGCGATGTGGTCTGAAAACGCCGGTCTGGAACAGGCCTCAGGCACCGAATTATTTGCCGACACCAACGCTTCCGACGCGGTAAAGGCCTACCGCGAGGGCAGGCTGAGCACTCCCCCGCTGGCTGACACCGCGCGACTCGTTGGCCTTAGTGAGAGCCTGCGCGGCGAAGTCTTTGAGTTGCGTGCTGACGGTAACGACAAGCAAAACTGGAATATAGGCCGCGACGCCAATCGCGCCGACCTGCAGCTGAACGAAGCCAGTGTATCCGGCCAGCACGCTCAGCTGGCTCGTGACGGCGCGCGCTGGAAAATCGTCAACTGGATGAGTACCAACGGCACCTTTGTAAACGACCAAAAGGGCTTGTCCACCTACTTGAAACACGGCGATATTATTCGCATGGGTAGTGCAGAACTGGCCTTTGAGTTGCCTCAGCCGGCTGCAGACAGCACCCCGGAAGCGGCAGTGAGCGCGCCCCCCAAGGTGGAACAAGCTGCGACAGCAAAGAAAAAAGGCTTTTTTGCCCGCTTATTTGGCCGCGGCTAAGGGCCGGCTGATTCGAGTTGCTTTCTGAGCTCTACCAATTCCGGATCCTGGGCAAGCGACTCGTATTTCAACAATTCACGCACTTGCGACAGGAATATAGCGCGCTGCCCGGCATCGGTCGCCGCGCTCATCTCCTTCACAATCGGCCCGACCAACTGATCCAGCGCAGCCACGACTTCGAGGTTACGCGGGTGCAGAGAATACGCCTTGTCCAGGTAATACAGCGCACCGTTGAAATCGCCAAACTTCATCGCCTGTTGCGCTTCGCGCAATTGCTCGCTAATCGTCGCCTGGGTTTCAGCAGGCAAGGCCTCAAACGGAATATCGGGGCCCGCCTCCGGCGTGTAGAAATAGGTATAGGCAGCGAAGGTCACCAGCGCTACCAGCAAAGCCGCAGACAATTGCTGCACCCGTCGACCCGCACCGGTAAATTTACGTAAAAACTGCTCCGCATTCTGCAAGCGCTCCTTGCGGTCGAAACTCAGCGCTTTGGCAATAGCATGCCATTGATACTTACTTAAGCCGCGAATACGCTTCGGCTTAAGGCCCTGCTCCCGTGCTTCAATCGCCTTCTTACGACCAAAAGGGTGCTCACCGGTCAACAGCTCGTATGCGATCAAGCCGAGCGCATAAACGTCGTCTGCGGGATGAGGATCCTGCTTCTCAAACATTTCGCAACTGGCATAGGCGGGCGTCAGACCAACGATTTCACCCGGATCATTACTGGCCGCAGCGGATAATGCCCGCGCGATACCAAAATCGAGAATTTTCAGCACACCCTCTTCGGTAACAAAGATATTCGGTGGTTTGAGATCAGAGTGAACAATATCCCGCTGATGCGCGTAGGCGATGCCGCGGGCAATTTGCTCAATAAAATTACAGGCTGCCTTCCTGTCGCACTTGGCCCCGCTGATAAGCTCATCCAGCGTCGAGCCAATCAACGCCTCCATAGTCATATAGAAAATATCGCCATCACGGTCAAAATCGTAGACCGTGATGATATTCGGGTGAGCCAATGTCTGAGATTTATCGGTCTCCCGCTGCAGGGCGATAAAAGCGCGGGGGTCGCGTGAAAAATCGCCGCTTATTAATTTGATGGCGACCGCCGGGTTGTGATGTTTCGCCTCAACCTTGCGCTGATCTTCGGCGAGAAACACCGCTCCCATACCGCCCTCGCCAAGCTTTCTCTGTAAGCGAAAGCGCTCCCGAAGCACGTAGCCTGGCTGCATGGCTACCAGCGGATTGCCGCCACCGACGCCGCCTATCACCGCAGTGGCGGAGGATGACAAACCGTCCAGGCGCGCTGTCGCCATGGCATCACCGCCGCCCAGCACTTCGGTCCTAGCATCGCGGGGAGCCGTCGCGTCTTCATCGACTTCCGCCGCCTCCGTCAGCTCTTCATCCACTGCCGGCGCCTGCTGCGTCGCTTCTTCAGCAGGCGGCGTTTGATCGCCGCCCGCAGGCTGGGTTTTCTCATCATTGCTCATAGGCAATCAGTCACCTTGGCTGTCATTCTGGCCGGCCTGCCGCCAGCGGTTAAACTGCATCAATAGTGCGGGCCAGTGTGGCCGCCAGCAACAGCTGTGATCGAAATTTTCCAGTACGCGGTATTGCCCACCGTGGCGCTCGCTGAATCTCCGCACATGTACAGGGTTTACCACCTTATCCATTGCGCCGACAACGTGGTAATGCGCTATACCCGCCAACTGCGCATCAAACAACGGGTTCAGCGATTCCGCTAAGGGCAGGAAACCGCGCTCATCGGCCCAACGCGCGGTATCCAGGTTCGCGGCAACCGTAAAGACAGCCTCTACTCGCGCCACTCGCGAGGCCAACAACACTGCCAGTGCGCCTCCCCCACTGTAGCCGATCAACACTAGCCGCTGCGCAGGCAGCCCATCGACGCTGCGCTGCAGCGCCAGTGCCAAGGCCGCGACAACCTCGTCGCTGTAGCGAGCTGAGGTCCACAGCCGCGGCTCACAGTTGCCGCCAGATACAAAATAACAGGGGCGGCCGAGATAAATGGCAGGCGTGCCATCCAGCGCCATCAGCTCTAGCGCCAGCGGCCTTGCCGGTGTTGGATCTCTTGCCGGCCAATAGCCACCACCCAGCCAGGGCTGCCCATCCCCCTCGATATACACGTGCAACTGCTGCGCAGAACGAACGGCCCCCTGCCAATACTGCACATGTACAAAGCGCTCACTGCTCACCACCCGCCGCTCCATGCCCTGCAAGGCGGCATAGGCGTCGACACGCTCGCCACTATTCTGACAGCCCAGCAGTACAGCGCATGCCATCAGCGCCAAACAGCGACGCCAGACTAAGCCGTCGGGCTCAGGGGAGCTCGTAACGAAACCCGACGACAGCGCTGCGGCGTTCCATAAATGCATGCCCAAGCAATTGTTCATAGGAGGAAAACAGAGAAAGACCACGGGGAAGTTGGGCAGAAACGCCGGCGTTGACCACATAAACTTGGTCGTCCGGGTCATCCGGGGTTTCAGTTGTTGTTATTCCACCGGCCGTGTAGGTCACCGCATTGGCGTCAGCCAGTTCGCTACGATAATTCATCCGGTAACTGGGAATCAGCACTCCCCAGTCGGTCAGTATGACGTAGTCGACTTGCAGCGACAGGTCTGCCATCAACGAGTCAATATACTGCGTCTCCACCGAGCGCGGCGCACCGACACCGCTGCTATCCGATTCAGTATAGGCATCGAGTTCGCCGCGCATACTCAGCAGCCTGATCAGCGGTGTTAGCCGCCAGCGGCCGTCGCTGTGCCCATAGCCCAAGGACACTTCCCCGGAAACAAAATCCCCATCGGTGGCGGCCTGATAGCGGCTCGAAAAGTCACTGCGATCACTATCCAACTCGATATCGCCCAGGGTTACCAGCAGCTCGGCAAAAAAATCGTTATGCCAGTACTTTGACGCATGTACGCCCAGCACCAGCGAATCCATATCATTGCCGTCAGCGGTTTTATCAAGCCGGGTTTCGCTATTGATATAGCTCAGACTTGCCCCGGCAAAAAAGCTTGGATCAATTCGATAATCCACGCCCAGCATTGCCGAATGTGTCTCCTGCTCAAATCCGGCGGCAACAGCGCTACTGTCCCGCTCGCTATCCGCATAGTCATAGGAACTGAAAACCGCAGCGCGCCCGATTTCGGCAAAGTCGCCCCCCTCTGCGGCGCCTGCCGCACCACCACGCTCCCGGTATTGCGCATCCTTGAGGGAATTGGGCAGGGCATATTGCCTACCTCGACGCGCCTGACCAATTTGGCCACTGAGCCGGCTTAGAAATTCCTGTGTCGCCGTAGCCGACGACTCCCCCACTTGCGCCGTACAGTTTGCTCCCCCTCCCTGCCCAGGGTCGCTGGGACCTGACTCACAGCCGCTATGGGCCAAAGGCACCGCAGCAACGCAGATCAACAGGCACGCCGTCGTCCGTGAACACCACCTCGCCTGATATTTTTCTAGTTTAAACATCTCCATTCCCCCGCCCAGTAGTATCCGTTCTATTCACAATGGCTGTGCCAATGCTCAGTTGCGTTGCGGCACAAAGAAAAAATCGCCCACCTCGTGTCCGGCGCCTTTGATGCTTTTATATACCGGCTCCTGCACAAAATTATTTTCCGAAGCGCGCTGCATCACCGGCCCGCGAATACTGGCAAACAAATCCGGTGCCGACAGTACCTGTGTGTTGTCCCGCAAAATACCGATCAGCTCGCGCGCAAACACCGAGTGTCCTCCGCCGCCATTGTCTATCACCGGCTTATCACCACCGGAAGAGAGCAACAGTCGCGAACGCCGAGGTAATTTGTAGCGAATATACTCAAGATCACCACTGGCTGAGCGATTGCCCAAAAACAGATGTCCCGGCGATGATGACAACAGGCCGCCATAACAGGAATCAGCGATCACCAATACACGACGCGCCTTAAGGCGGCCCAGGTGATTGGTGACAAATTCGTTGGGTACCCAAAACGCATCATTGGGGGGCGGATTGGCATTGACCGGCAGCCAGTAACCGGTATCCCGCTCACCGACATCAACCAGACTGCCGTGGCCGGCATAGTAGAGCAGCAAATTCGAGTCTTCATCCAATGTGGCATGGAGCTCATTAATGGCCTGCATGATGCTGAGCCTGTCGGCATCCAACATCAGTTGCACCTCAAAGCCGTACTGCTGCTGCAGAATTTTGGCGATCTCGGTGGCGTCATTGCGCGGTGTTTCCAGATCATCCATCTGGCTGTAATCGCGATTGCCAATAACCAGCGCGTAGTATTTGCCAAACGCCATATCGTTCAGCTGTACCGTCTGTGCCGCGCCCCAGTCAGTACCCCGAGTGTTTGCCGGGGCCTCGCGCGACGTCGGGGTACGCAAACGCGGCATGGCGCTCAATTTTTTCTTCGCCTGATCCCGGTCCGCCCGCAAGCTTGCCACCAACTGCGCCAGGGCTTCCAACTCCGCGTTGGCGGGCGCCGCACTGCTGCGCGTCGCGCCCAACTGCGCCTTCAGGGACTTGATTTGCTTCTCCAGCAATCGCAGCTGCGCATCTTTTGACGCGATCTGCTGCTGCAACTCCGCCTGCAAGGCCTCGCGCTCCCGGCGCGCGGTATCCTGAAACATGACACTGTCTTCGGGCAACCCCCAGGCCTGGCGGTAGTAATTCAGTGCCTGCAGCCGGTCTTCGGGTACGCCCAGCCCTTGCTCATACATAGTGCCGAGGTTGAACTGCGCGCGCTTATTTTCCTGCGCAGCGGCTTTCTCATACCAGATCATCGCCGCCTCATAGTTAGGGCTGCTGCCAAGCCCCTTTTCGAATATCTCGCCCACATTCACCTGGGCCTCGGCGTCGCCGGCCTCTGCCGCAGGCAGCCAAACTTTCAAGGCGGTTTTGTAATCGGCGCGATCGTAGGCGACGTACTCTCCGCCGCGAATATTGCAATCACTGGCAGTGGTCTTGATAGGCCTGCGTGCGGTGAGATAGGTGGTATTGCCCAGTTTGCGCAACTGCCCCGGCAGCAAGCAGTCAACAATTTGCAGACCGGCAACCAATTGTTCTTCACTAGCGGGCGCAGCAGCGCGATCGCCAGGACCACTGGACGCGCAAGCCCACAGCGCCGCACTCAATGTGATGAGTGCGGCAAAGCGCAGAAAGCGCCCATAGCCACCAGCTGATTTGAAGCGTGTTTTTTTCATGGAACCGTCCCTCTCCCCTTGCAAGGCGCTAGCTGGATAGCCCCCACCCTGGTATTTCAGCCCTATTACCGACGTGGGGGCAGCAGGCGGAAGACCATTTCGATTCTGCCCAGATGTACCGAATCGCCATCACGCAATATCACTGAATTTTTCATACTGCCGTCGCTGCGAATGCCATTAGTTGACTCGACATCGACGATGCGCCACTCGTCCCCCTCGTGTTCAACCCGCGCATGCAGGCGGGATATCGTCGGGTCGTCGATACGAATTGGCTGATCGCTGTGCCTACCAATACCCCAACTGCGCAAACCGCTCCCCGGTGAAATACCGAACACCGACGGCATCCGTTGGCCACGACAAAATACCAACGCCGCAGTGGGCAATTTGTCGCGCTTGGCAAAGGCTCTCTCAAGAACCCTGTCGACCAACTCCAGTGATCGCCGGGCGTCATCATCCCGGTGCCGTTCCCAACCGGATGGCAGCGGGTAGGCTTCCTGAATACAGGTGAGGTCACTGCCTGGCGCTTCATCGATGATTATCCCGCAGTCGCTGGCAGCGGCTCCCAGGCGCGGCGCGAGAATGGTCCGATCCTCGCCAGCGGCACAGGCCAAGTACCAGGTTTCTGTACCCAGTCGAATCACGTCACCAATGACTACGGGCGTTTCCTGTTGGATCTGCCGATTATTGACGAAGGTACCATTGGTGGAGTTCAAGTCCTGAATCATCCACTGCCCCCTATCCTCATAGACCCTGGCGTGCTGCCTGGAGGGGTAACCCTTGCTAATAACGACATGGCAGCTGTCATCCCGGCCGATTAATTGATCCGGCAGCGACAGCAGATGTTCCTCACCATCCTCGGCATTCACCAACTTAAGTGGCTTTACAGTCATTCCGGATTCTCGGCACCGCCAGGCGCTCACAGCACAGATAATAGTTGTTATTGAATTAGAGTAGATCACTCAATATGAGTACACCAGCCCGGATGTGGCGGCACACGGTACTACGCACAACCCGATGGCTAATTTACTTTCAGTGAAAGCCGCCAGAAGAAACCACTATAAGCGCGGCAACGTAATCGTCCCTGCCCGGTCATCAAGGTTTGATGCCGCCGCGCGCCCCCCAGACTTTTACCGCCTTGTTTGCCTGCCCGCCTCGCCGTACACAGACTTGCCGCCAGCGACGGCGCGTCGCACACTATACGCATGTGCACAGGAGGCCGTAGTTATGAAAACCAGCGCAGCGCTCACCGGCATCGCACTGTTGCTATGCAGCCAAATCAGCAGTGCGGAAATCTACCGCCACACCGACGAGCAGGGACAAACGGTCTACAGCGACTCCCCCCGCGAGGGCGGCAACCCGGTAGAATTGCCAGCAATCAACACCACCCCCGCCGTGGTGCCGCCCCCCAGCAGCCCCAAAAGCAAACCCAGTCGCCCCGCCGCAGCAGCCAACACCGTCCGCATCCAGCAACCCAGCAATGGCCAGGTATTCCCCAACGGCCGCATCCCCACCCAGGTCAGCGTCAGCCTGCAGCGGCCACTGTATCGCGGTGAAAAACTGCGTTTCAGCCTCGACGGCAAGCTCGTCAACGAAGGCCGCAGCCTGTCCACAACCATCCCGCTATTAACCCGCGGCGGCCACCAAATTGCCGTGAGCGTCATCGACAGCCAAGGCCGAGAACTCAGCCGCGACAGCGTCTCCATTAC